>JBLNGJ010000237.1:0-3664 GCA_050264675.1 Micromonosporaceae bacterium | reverse complement strand
CGGCGAAGGCACTGGTCGCGGGTACCCGGATCTCGATCCGGTTCGAGTCCGGCCGGCTCAACGCGAACGCCGGCTGCAACCATCTCGGCGGTCCGTACAGTGTGGAGTCCGGGACGCTGGTCGTGAACGACCTCGCGATGACGGATATGGCGTGCATGCCGGCCACGCGGATGGACCAGGACACCTGGCTGGCCGCAGTGCTGACGGCCCGCCCCACCATCGACCTGGACGGCGACACGCTGATGCTCGCCAGTGGACCCGTCGAGCTCACGATGAAGGACAGGAGGACGGTCGACCCCGACCGTTCTCTGGCCGGGCCGCGCTGGCGGGTCGAGTCGATTATCGCGGGGGACGCGGTCTCTTCGACGCCGCAGGAGGCCGAGGCCCACCTCACCTTCACCAGCGATGGGCAGGTCGACGGAAGCACCGGCTGCAACGAGTTCCACGGCTCCTACCAGGCGGCCGGGGGGATGATCACTTTCAGTAAGGTCGGCATGACCAAGAAAGCGTGCCCGGGTGCCGTCAACGTCCTCGAGCGGGCGGTGACGGCGCTGTTCGACGGTCGCCCGGCGCCGTACCGGATCGAGGCCGACCAGCTGACCGTGACCTACCCGACCGGCAACGGCGGACTCCAGCTCCGAGCCGCCGCCTGACAGCGTCGACGGCCCGGCCGGTGGACCTTGGTCTGCCGGCCAGACCGCCGCATCCTGGATCAGAAGTGCCCGGCGGTGAGGAAGAAGAACGTGGTGCCCCTGGACACGTTGAAACCGAGCGAGCAGCGGAACCCACCGCCGTAGATGGCATCGCCGGCGGAGATCAGCTGGGTGAAGACGCCGGCGGTGCGGTCGACGAGGCGGTTCGAGGAGGCGTCGACATACCAGGCGATGCTGGCCGGTGCTGAAGACCTGCGGCGAAGCCACCGTGCTGCCCGGTAAGGCGAAGGCTCCGATGGCGACGGCCCCGACGGTGACGGCGAGTAGCCGGCCGAACCGGCTACCGGGGTGGATGTGCGTGATCCTCACCGTCTCCTCCTTGGAGCGATAGGACCATGGGGGAACGTGGACCTACCGCCAGAAGACGGACCGTCGGGGCCTACCGAACCCATACATCCTGCCGGATGTGAGTCAGAATCGGCGCTGGTCAATGGCCACGCAACCGAGCGGGCAGGCCCGAACGAGTGAAGGGTCCCCCACCTTCACTGAACGGTTCACGCGGTCAGGCGGCTGGCGCGGATGAGCTCGGCGTACCGGTGGCCGCTCGCCTTGATGGTGCGCCGCTGCGTCGCGTAGTCCACGTGGACCAGACCGAAACGCTTGTCGTACCCGTACGCCCACTCGAAGTTGTCCAATAACGACCAGACAAAGTACCCGCCGACGGGGACTCCCCGGGCCACGGCGGCGACGCACGCCTCAACGTGCTGCTCCAGGTAGTCCGTGCGTTCCTTGTCCTGGATCTCCCCGGTGGGCGTGACATGGTCGGGCCAGGCCGACCCGCTTTCGGTGACGATGATGCGCCGGGGCGCGTAGTCGTCGGCGACGCGCAGGAGCAGATCCTCGAGGCCGGTGGGATAGACCTCCCAGCCCATGGCGGTTTCCCGCGAACCGGCGACGGGCACCTGTTGCGCGTACGGCGCGGGCCCGTGCGGATCGTCCACCACCACCATGCGGAAGTAGTAGTTCACCCCGAGGAAGTCCGTCGGCGTGGCGATCGACTCGAGGTCGCCGTCGCGGATCGGTGGCTCCATCCCGTACACGGCAACCATGTCCGCCGGGTAGCCTCGGCCGAACACGGGGTCCAGCCACCACCGGTTCGTGTGCCCATCGTTGCGCGTGGCGGCCGCCACGTCGTCCGCGCGGACGGACGCGGGCCGGCACGGGCTGAGGTTGCACACCAGGCCGATCGAGGCCGGTGTCGCGGCCGACGACCGGATCGCGGATGTGGCGAGCCCATGGCCGAGCAGTAGGTGGTGGGAGGCGCGCACGGCTCGGCCGAGATCCCGCTCGCCGGGCGCCATCCGGCCTTCAAGATGGCCCAGCCACGCTACGCAGAGCGGCTCGTTCACGGTGCACCAGTCGCCCACACGGTCGCCGAGGGCCCGAGCGACCACGGCCGCGTAGTCGGCGAAGGCCTCCGCGGTGCGCCGCTCCGGCCAGCCCCCACGCTGCTGCAGGATCTGCGGTAGGTCCCAGTGGTAGAGCGTGACGAACGGCCGGATCCCGGCCTCCAGCAGTGTGTCGACCAGGCGGTCGTAGAAGTCGATCCCGGCCGGGTTGGGCCGGCCGACGCCCTCGGGCAGGATGCGGGGCCAGGCCACGGAGAAGCGGTACGCGTCCACGCCGAGGCTGCGCATGATCGCCACGTCGTCGGGCCAGCGGTGGTAGTGATCGCAGGCCTCGTCCCCAGTGTCGCTGTTGTCGATCGCGCCCGGCACCCGGACGAACGTGTCCCAGATGGACGGTGTCCGGCCGTCGGCGCCCACGGCCCCCTCGACCTGGTACGCCGACGTGGCGACCCCCCAGACGAAATCGGGCGCCAGGGCGGACAGATCCAGCACTTCGAGATTCTCCTAACTCGTGGCTCATTTCACGGCGCCAGCGGTCAGCCCGGCGACGAAGTATCTCTGCAGGAACAGGAAGCCGGTGACCACTGGCACGCTCACGACGAGCGACGCGGCCATCACCTGGTTCCAGTAGACCTGGTACTGCGTCGCGTAGCCCCGTAGCCCGATGGCGAGCGTGCGCGAGGTCTCGTCGGTCATCACCGAGGCGAAGAGCACCTCGCCCCAGGCGGTCATGAACGCGTACACGGCGACCGCGACGACTCCGGGCACCGCCGTGGGCAGGATGACCCGGAACAAGGTCCGAAGTGGACCGGCGCCGTCCATCTGGGCGGCCTCGTCCAGTCCGCGCGGGATCGAGTCGAAGTAGCCGACCAGCATCCAGATCGAGAACGGCAGCGAGAACGTCAGGTACGTGATGACCAGCCCGGTCCGACTCGCATAGAGCTGGATGCCGGTGGCATTGCCGACGTTGACGTAGATGAGGAACAGCGGCAGCAGGAACAGGATCCCCGGGAACATCTGGGTGGACAGCACGGTCACCGAGAACGTCGTGCGCCCGCGGAACCGGTAGCGGCTGACCGCGAACGCCGCGAAGATGGCCACGGCGACGGAGATCAGGGCGGCGAGGCTGGAGACCACGAGGCTGTTGACGAGGTAGCGCCCGAGGGGCACCGTACGCCAGATGTCGACGAACGCCTGCAGGGTCGGCCGGCTCGGCAACCACGTGAACGTGTCCTGCACATCGCGCAGGGGCTTGGCAGCCGAGCTCACCATCGCGTAGATGGGCGTGATGGTGAACACGGCCAGCAGGGTCAATACCACGCGGCGCGCGTACCGCTCGGCAATGCTCTCACGCACGGCGCCTCCAGCGGTTGACGACGAGGAGGTACGCGACGGTCACGACCAGCAGGAACAGCAGCAGCGCAACCGACATGGCCGATCCGGCCCCGAAATCCCAGGTGATGAACGAGCTCTGGTAGATGTGCACGGAAATCAGGTCAGTTGCCCTCGGCGCCGACCCTCCGAAGAGGATGTACGGCGTGTTGAAGTCGTTGAACGTCCACAGGAACAGCACCAGGATCAGCACCTGGTTGACGGGGGAGA
>JBLNGJ010000236.1:0-2935 GCA_050264675.1 Micromonosporaceae bacterium | reverse complement strand
GGCGTCGCCGCTATCGGCATAGTCACAGCTCCTCCAGGAAGGTGAGGATGCGGTCGGGTGGCCGGTAGCGGCCGGGTCGAACCTTGGCTGGTGTGGTCTTCGCCAACGCCTGTTCCTTGATCGCGAGGTCGGCGTGTAGGTAGGGCGCGGTGGAGCGGACGTAAACGTGGCCCATCCAGAGGGCGATCACGGCAGTGTCGACTTGGGCGTGCAGCAAGGACATTGCGCAACTGTGGCGTAGGACGTGCGGGTGTAGCTTCTTACCCTTCAGCGACGGGCGCCGTTGTGCCGCTGTGGCGGCGTGGGTGGCGACGCGGCGTTCCACGGCGTCTCGGCTCAGCCGCCGCCCGGTGCGGGTGGGGAACAGCGGATCGTTTGGAGCACCGTCGCGTTCGGCCAGCCAAGCGTGAAGCACGGCCTGGGTGGGCTTGGTCAGCGGGACGGCCCGTTGTTTACGTCCCTTGCCTTCGCACCGCACGTGCGCCCCGGCGCCGAGCAGGATGTCGCCGCAGTCGAGCGCGATGATTTCGGAGACACGTAGGCCGGTTTGCAGCGCCAGCGCGAGTAGGGCACGGTCGCGGCGGCCCTCCCACCGCGTCTGGTCAGGGGCGTGGATGAGCGCGAGGGTCTCGGCTTCGGTCAGGAAGCTGATCAGGCGCTTGTCGTATCGCTTGGTGGGTATGGCCAGCACCCGGTTGATGACGGCGGCGTGCTCGGGATGCTGGTAGGCCGCGTAGCGAAACAACGACCGGATTGCGGTCAGGCGCAGATTGCGAGTGCGCGCGGTGTTGTGCCGTTCGGTCTCCAGGTGGGTCAGGAACGCGGAGATCAACGGCTCGTTGAGGTCGTCCCAGTCCAAAGTGGATGGGGCTTTGTCGATGATGGCCTGCGCGAAACGCAGCACAAGCCGCAGGGTGTCGCGGTAGGAGGCGATCGTGGCCGGGCTGACCCGACGTTGCCGGGCGAGCCGGTCGGTAAAGAACGCCTGCAGCGTCGGGGCGACCTGACTCATTGGTCGACCGCCTGGGTGGCTTCCAGGCGGGCTGCGGCCTGGGCGAGCAACTCGGGCGTGGCGGTCAGGTAGGTGTAGGTGGATCGTGGCTCGCGATGCCCGAGATAGGTGGCCAAGCGCGGCAGCAGTGCCTCGACATCCAGACCGGCCCGGTACCAGCCGAGCAGAGTCCGCACCGCGAACGCATGCCGTAGATCATGTATGCGTGGCCGGAACGGGGACTCGGCACCGATCCCGGAGGCGTGCACCGCCGCGCGGAAGGTGGCGCTGAAGTTGCTGTAGGCCACCGGCGTACCGGACAGCGACACGAACAGTCGGCTTGTCGCGGGCCGGCGCCGGTCGCGGCGGCGGGCGTAGGCGCCCAGCGTGGCGATGGTCGACGCCGACACCGGCAGGTTGCGGCCCTTGCAGAACTTGGTGTCCCGCACCCAGAATCACCGCGTCGTCCCAGTCGACGTCGTGGTATCGGTCAAGCCGCAGGGCCTCGCCGACCCGCATCCCGGTCACCGCCAGCAGCCCGATCACCGTGGCCAACGTGTCCGCCCGGAACCGAAACGGCGTGGCCATTCGAGCACAGGCGATGACCGCGGCGACATCATCATCGAAGAACAGATACGGGCGGCGGCGACGCCGATAGGAAACGAGCCCGGTCGGCGGGATCTCGGTGCGCGGGTTGGTGCCTGCCAGGAAGCGAGCGAAGCCACGCACCGCCGTCAACCTCTTGCCCGGGATACCGCTGTGCGGGTCGAGGTCGGGGTCGAGCACGAACGGCAGCGTCGTTGCCACCGTCACCGTGTCCTCGCCGATGTCGTCGAGGTAGGTCACCAGCCGGGCCAGGTGCCGGCCCTCGGTCACCAGCTTGTGTCCCAACGAGCGGCGCAGCCGCAGGTAGTCCGCCAACGCCGCGTCCAGTCCGGTCATCGCGTCACCGCCGGCCACGGCAGCGCCAGTTCCCGCAACGAACTGTGAACGACCTTGGCATACACGGCAGCGGTGGCCAGATCCCGCTGGCGAAGAACTTGCGCGATCTCCGGCAACCTGACCCCGTGATCAAGCAGGCCGGTGGCCAGCGCGTGACGCAGACGGTGCGCCCGCATCGGTGCCAACCCGGCCCGCACCGACTGCCGCCACACGATCTGGCTGACCGCCGTGGACCACAACGGACGGTACGGCGCCATCACGGTCAAGAACACCGTCCGTGACTCGACCCGAGGGCGGGCCTGGAGCACATAGCGGGCCACCGCATCGCCGACCTCGGCCGGCAGCGGCAAACGGTCCTCGCGTCGGCCCCTGCCGCGCACCACCAACTCCCCGGCCCGCCAATGCATGTCGTCCAACGACAGCCCGGCAACCTCGGCGGCGCGCAATCCCAGGCGCGCCAACAGCACGAGCATCGCGTGGTCCCGCATGCCCGTCGTGGTGGTCCGGTTGCAGCTGTCCAGCAGCGCTTGGACCTGCCCGGTGGAAAGCCGAGGCGGCACCGCGGTGTCCTTCCAACCGGGCAGCGGCGGCACTGCCCGCGCCACCTCCGTCTCGATGAGGCCCTTCAGATACAAGAATCTCAGCAGCGAACGCGACTCCGCGACGCGTCCTTGCAGTGAGCCTCGCGCCAGACCTCGTGAGGCCTCGGCCAACAAGAACGCCGTCACCGCACCGGCCTTCACGGCCTCGGCGCCGGTGCCATACCCGACCGCGGCGGCTCGGTCGGCCAGGAAGCGTCGGGCCGTCGTCTCGTAACGGCCAATCGTCCTGTCGGCCAACGCCCGATCCGCGACCATCCACCGGCGGTAGTCATCCATCAACTCATCCAACTGCCCGCGCGGAGCGGCAGTCTCCAGCACCAGAACGCCACGGGCACGCAGAAAGTCCAGCAACGGCTTCATCGCAGCCATCGCTGGCGGCCGGCGCCGTGACGTGGCCATC
>JBLNGJ010000235.1:0-6808 GCA_050264675.1 Micromonosporaceae bacterium | reverse complement strand
GCGGCCGCCGGGGCGCCGCGGCGGCCCCCGCCGCGGCGGCGACCCGGCGGCGCCCGCTCGCCCGGGCGGCACTGGTAGCCGCCGCGACCTGGACCGTTCTGGGTGGAACGTCGCTGCGCCGGCAGGCCCGCGGCCTGGCCGTCGAACTCGGGGCCGGCGATGTTTCGGCGGCCCGCCGGCGACTGCCCAACCTCTGCGGCCGGGATCCGTCCACCTTGGACGCCAGTGAACTCAGCCGGGCCACCGTAGAGTCGGTGGGGGAGAACACCGCCGACGCGGTGGTCGGTCCGCTGGTGTGGGGCGCCGTGGCCGGGCTGCCCGGCCTGATCGGCTACCGGGTGGTCAACACACTCGATGCCATGGTGGGTCATCGCAGCCCGCGCTACGCCCATTTCGGCACGGCCAGCGCCCGCGCCGACGACGTGGCCAACCTGGTCCCAAGCCGGCTGACCGCCGCCCTGGCGACGATCGCGGCGCCGGTGGTGGACGGGTCGCCGGCCACGGCAGCGGCGGCCTGGTTCCGGGACGGGCACCGGCATCCGAGCCCCAACGCCGGTCCGGTGGAAGCCGCCTTCGCCGGTGCGCTCGGGGTGCGCCTCGGCGGGCGCAACGCATACGCCGGCCGCGTCGAGGACCGCCCCACGCTCGGCGACGGGCCGCGGCCGTCGGTGGCCGACATCGAGCGGGCGGCCCGCCTGTCAGCCGTCGTGAGTGGACTCGCCCTCGCGGTCTGTGTCGGCTGGCGGCTCAGCGCCGGGTTACGATCCAGACGAGGCGTCCATTATGGATCATCTGGTGAGAGGGCTCGGCGCGCCTAGCCTACCGAGGCGCAGCGGCCGGAGACGGTGTCGAGCGGCGCGGCTCTGGCCGTGAGCGACGATGGCGCCGAGGCCGGCGCCGAGGATCCCAAGCCGCAGCACCCACACCAGCTCGACGCCGAGAACCCAGACTATGGCGCGGTGTGGAGAACACAGTTGTCGCCGATGGGCTCGCGGTCCCCGTCCAGGATTGACACTCCGTTGGCGCTTCCGGCGACGCCTGTTCGACACTTGACTGATGTCTATTGCGATGTCATAGTGATGTCACATACGATGCCAAGCTGACTGAGGTGATGTCATGAACAACCCGATGCTCTACGGGGATCTCGCCGCCGCTCGTCGGGCCGAGTTGGACCGCCGAGCCCGCCGCAATGCCACCATCCGGGCTCAGGCGGTCGGTGCGCCGGCGCTGCGCCAGCGCACCGGTCGGCTGCTGATCCGGGTCGGTCACCGGCTCGCTGAAGACGGCTGACCCTGCACTGCGCCCGTTTCGACGACCGGGCGCGTCGTGCGTACCAGCAAATCTCTAGAGTCGGACCGTGCCGGGCGCGATCGAACGCTACGACCAGCTCGCCGCCACCGTGCGCCAGCGCCCGCCCCGGCTCGGCGGCGTCCGGCTGGTCGCGGTGGACGGGCCGGCCGGAGCCGGCAAGAGCACGTTCGCCGGGCGGCTCGCGGCGGCACTGCGAGCCGGCGGCGACCGGGTGGCCGAGATCCACACCGATGACCTGCTCGACGGCTGGACCGATCAGGTCGCGTTCTGGCCCCGCCTGGAGCGCTGGGTGCTCGCGCCCTTGCGGTGCGAAGCGCCGGGCCGCTATCGCGTCTATGACTGGCACCGCAAGCAATTCGGCCACCGCTGGCACCCGGTCGAGGTACCCGACGTGCTCATCGTGGAGGGCGTGACCGCGGCGCGACGCGCTATCCGGCCGGAGCTGACGCTGGCAGTATTCGTGACCGCCGAGCCCGCCGTTCGCCTTCAGCGCGGACTCGAGCGCGACGGCGAGGCGTTGCGTGCGGAGTGGCTGCGCTGGATGGCCGGTGAGGAGCGGCACTTCGCCGCCGACGCCACGGCCGAGCACGTGGACCTGATTGTGGATGGCGCGCCGACGATGAGCCACGACCCGGCCGCGCAGTTCGTCCGCCGGCCGCGGCCCGATGCGTACCCGGTTGACCCGACCGGCGATGCTGGATAGAGGCCACGGCAGCCTCGGATGGCCAGGGCAGTCAAGGATCGGGGGCCGGGATGAGCGGTGCGGAGCAGACCCCGGCGCGGCGGCGCGTCGTACTCACCGGAATCAGCTCGCGGGCCTGGGAACATCCGGCCGACCGAGGCGCGCTGACCGCACTGCGCGAGCTGCGTGGCTTCGACGACGCCCTCAAGGCAATCAACGCGCTGTGGAACGAGCGGGCCTGGCGGCTGGAGTTTCTGGGTGGCGCGATCCGGACCGACCATCGGCAGTACGCCCGGGTGCACCGGCTCTTCGCTGAGGCGGCCGCGACGCTGGACCTGCCGGAGCTGCCCGAGCTGTACGTGCAGTACGACCGCCGGCTCAACGGCATGTGTGTGGGCCTGTCCAAGCCGTTCATCGTGGTCAACAGTGGGTCGCTGGAGCTGCTCGACGACGAGGAGCTGCGTAACCTGCTCGGGCACGAGCTCGGCCATCTCATGTCGGGTCACGCGGTCTACCGCACCATGCTCGACATCCTGACCCGGTGGGCGGTCGGCCTGGCCTGGCTCCCGGGCGGTGCGCTGGCCCTGCGGGCGATCGTTGCCGCGCTGCGGGAGTGGTGGCGCAAGGCGGAACTCTCGGCCGACCGGGCCGGCCTGCTCGCCACCCAGGATCCGGCCGCCGCCCTGCGGCTGTCGATGAAGCTCGCCGGCGGCGGTGATCTGTCCGAGGTGGACACGACCGCCTTCCTCGAGCAGGCCGCCGAGTACGACCGGGCCGGCGACCTGCGGGACAGCTTCATCAAGATCCGCATGGTGGTCGGTCGGACCCATCCGTTGCCGGTCGCCCGGGCCGCGGCGGTGCGCCAGTGGGTCGACTCGGGTGAGTACGGCCGGGTGCTCGCGGGGGAGTATCCGCGCCGCGAGGACGACCGGTCCGCTTCCGTCTCGGCCGATGCCAGGGCCGCTGCGGACGCCTACCGGCACGAGTTCGCCCGGTCCCAGGATCCGTTGGTCACCCTGCTGCGCCGCCTGGGCGACGGATCCGGCGCCGTCGGCGACTGGGTCGGCGCCGGGGCCAACCGGATGCGGGGATGGATGGGTAGCTCCGGTGGCTCGCGGTCGGGTGGCACGAGGTCGGGCGGTTCGGAACCGGGTGGCTCGGAGTCGGGCGGTTCGCAGCCGGGTGGCTCGGACTCCGGCGGATCGCCGCCGACCGGTCGGGGTCGCACCGGCACCGATCCGGCCGGCAACGGACCGGGTGTGAACGAGCCGTAGTTCGCACATACCATCGGTACCCATGAGCCTCACCGACGCGCAGCTGCGCGAAGCCGTCTCCGCGGCCATGCCCGGCGTCCTCCGTGACCTCGTCGACCTGGTCCGCATCCCCGGTATCGCCTTCGACGGCTTCGACCACTCGCAGGTCGACCGGTCGGCGGAGGCGGTGGCTGAGCTGCTGCGCGGCGCCGGCATGCCGGACGTGCGCATCGAACGCGCGGGTGGGCAGCCGGCCGTGATCGGTCGGCAGCCCGGACCGCCCGGAGCCCCGACGGTGCTGCTCTACGCCCACCACGACGTCCAGCCGATCGGCGACCGGAGCCAATGGCTGACCGAGCCGTTCGAGGCCACCGAGCGGGACGGGCGTCTCTACGGCCGCGGCACCTCCGATGACAAGGCCGGGGTCATGGCGCACATCGCCGCGCTGCGCGCCTTCGGCGACAAGCTGCCGGTCAACGTGATCATCTTCGTCGAGGGCGAGGAGGAGTTCGGCTCGGGCTCGCTCGAGCAGCTCCTGCTGCAGCACCGCGAGGACCTGCTCGCCGACGTTATCGTCATCGCCGATTCGGGCAACTTCGACGTTGGCCGGCCGGCGTTGACCACGTCGCTACGCGGCGTTGTGACCGTGATGGTCGACGTCCGTACGCTCAACTATGCGGTCCACAGTGGAGTTTTCGGCGGGGCGGCCCCCGACGCGGTCACCGCGCTGTGCCGGCTCATCGCCACCCTGCACGATGAGAAGGGCAACGTCGCGGTCGAAGGGCTGGTGCGGCGGGAGGCCGTCGACCTGGAGTACCCGGAGCAGCGGTTCCGCGTCGAGGCCGGCATGCTCCCGGATGTCGACCTGATCGGCGAAGGGCGCCTGACCGACCGGCTCTGGGCCAAGCCAGCCATCTCGGTGCTGGGACTCGACGCACCCCGCACCGGCGAGGCGCCCAACGCGCTGGTCCCGACGGCCCGGGCCAAGGTCTCCGTGCGCATCGCGCCCGGCGACGACCCGAAGACCGCGTTCCTGGCGCTGCAGGCCCATCTCGAACGGAACGCGCCGTGGGGCGCCCAGGTCACGCTGACCCTGGAGGGCGACGGCAACCCGTTCGTGGTCCGCGCGGACGGCCCGGCCTCCGACGCCGCCCGGGCGGCGTTTACCGAGGCCTGGGACGGTACGCAGCCGGTGGAGATCGGCATGGGTGGCTCGATCCCGTTCATCGCCACGTTCCAGGAGCTCTTCCCGGACGCCGCGATCCTGGTGACCGGCGTGGCCGACCCGGACTCCCGGGCGCACGGACCGAACGAGAGCCTGCACCTCGCCGAGTTCGAGCGGGTCTGCCTGGCCGAAGCGCTGCTGCTCGCCAACCTGGCCCGCCGGTCCTGACCCGCCAACCTGGCCCGCCGGTCCTGGCCCGCCCGGCTCCGCGTTGCCCCGGAGTTACCTGGGCGGCTCTGCCGGGACTCCCGGGCACGACACGTCGAACAAAGGTTCGGTGGCGTGCTCAGTTTTGTCGGTGGGTCCCGCTAATGTGTCGTACATGGGTACGAGAGATGTCATGGACCAGCTGCACGCCGCCATCACCGCGCTCGAGGACGAGGACGTCCGCGCCCTCCCCGAGGCCACGCTGACCGAGCAGATCGACCAGCTCGTCGCCATCCTCCACCAGCTCGACTCCCACCTGACGCGGGTCGCCAACGCGGTGCTCGCGCGCAGCTTCACCGTCAGCGAGGTGCTCGCCGCCTAGGCGGAGGAGCACCTCGTCGTCGATCCGGCCGTCGCCCACCGGATCCCACCGTCGCCGTTCATGCGGTTGGAGGGATGAGGGCTATGGTCCTGGCAATGGAGAAACCTCTGGCACGTGTCGTGACGGCCGATGAGTGGGACGCGACTCCTGATACGAGCGGGCTCGAACTCATCGACGGGGTGATCTATCCCATGGCCGGCGCGACACTGGGCCACGCGAAGGTAACGGTGCGGCTCTACAACTGTCTGGAACGCGTAGTTCCGGCGGCACTCATCGTTGGCATGGAGCTCGAGATCTGGCTCGGTGACACGCTGCGTCGTCGTCCCGACGTGGTCGTGGTGCGGGCCGGCCGGGTTGACCTGGACACGTCGTTGGTGCGGCCCAAGCAGGCCGTGTTGGCGATCGAGGTGGTGAGCACCAGCTCGGAGACCATCGACCGCAAGCACAAACCGTGGAGTACGCCGAGGCGGGCATCCCGCACTACTGGCGCGTCGAGACGGCGGGCGGCGTGGTCGTGGTGCACACCTACCGGCTCGGTGAGGGCGGGCGCTACCTGGAGACCGGGCTGTTCGGCACGGGAGACCGCATCGCGGATCCCACGCTGCGCTGGGCCGAGATCGAGATCGACGAGCTGGCACCGTAGCTGCGGGGCCCGCCCCAGCCAAAAGCACCCGGGTCCGTGTCGGAGCGGGGCGGCATGATGGGCGCGTGCTCTTCGCCGACCTCGCGGCCGCCTCGGCCGCCGTTACCGCGGTCTCCAGCCGCCGGGCCAAGATTGACCTGCTCGCCGGGGCACTGCGGGCGCTGGCGGCCACGGGTGACCCGGTGGAGATCGAGGCGGGCGCAGCCTACCTCGCCGGCGAGCTGCGGCAACGCCAGATCGGCGTCGGGTGGGCGACCGTGCGTGAGCACCCGCCGCCGGCGGCCACGCCGACACTCAGCGTGCGCGACGTCGACACCCGGCTCGCCGAGATCGGGCTGCTTGCCGGCGCCGGCTCGCAGGCCCGCCGCCGCGCGTTGGTGCACGAGGTCTTCGCCGCGGCTACGGTCGACGAGCAGCGGATGCTCAACGGCCTCGTCAGTGGTGAGCTGCGCCAGGGCGCCCAGGCCGGGCTGCTCGCCGACGCGGTCGCCCGGGCCGCCGAGGTCGACCCCACCGACGTGCGGCGCGCCCTGCTGCTCCGCGGCGAGCTCAAGGCCGTCGCGGCGGCGGCACTCACCGGCGGAGCCGCCGCACTCGGTGAGTTCCGGCTCACCGTGGGCCGTCCGCTCGCGCCGATGCTCGCCCAGTCGGCCAGCGGAATCGACGAGGCCCTCGCCGCCACCGGTACCCCGGCCGGGGTGGACGCGAAGCTGGACGGCATCCGTATCCAGGTGCACCGCAACGGCGACGACGTGGCCGCCTTCTCCCGCAGCCTGGACGACCTGACCGCCCGGGTGCCGGAGATCGTGGCGTTCGCCCGCCAGGTTCCCGCCGACGTATTCGTGCTCGACGGTGAGGCACTCGCGGTCGACGACGGCGGTCGGCCACGCCCGTTCCAGGAGACCTCCGGCCGGGCGGCCCGCCACACCGACGGCGCGCTCAAGCCGTTCTTCTTCGACGCCCTCCACCTCGACGGCACCGACTTGATCGACCTGCCCGGCCGGGATCGCTGGACCGCCCTCGACGCGGTCGTGCCGGAGTCGATGCGGGTCGCCCGAACCGTGGTGGACGCGCCCGAACAGGCCCGCGCCATCTACACCGCCGCGCTCGCGGCCGGGCAGGAAGGCGTGGTGGTCAAGGCCGCCGCCGCCCCCTATGACGTGGG
>JBLNGJ010000234.1:0-5820 GCA_050264675.1 Micromonosporaceae bacterium | reverse complement strand
GTTCGTGGTCGGCTACGCGGCGATGAGCCGCTACGTCTCCAATGCCGGCGCCTTCTACGCCTACCTCGCCCAGGGCCTCGGTCGGGCCTGGGGTGTGGGCGCGTCGTTTGTGGCCCTCGTCGCGTACAACACGATCCAGATCGGTCTGTACGGTCTGTTCGGCGCGGTCTTCGGCGGCTGGATGTCGGAGAAGTTCGGGGTCGACGCGAAGTGGTGGGTCTGGTCCTTCGTCAGCCTGGCCGTCATCGGCCTGCTCGGTGTGCTGCGGGTGGACCTGAACGCGCGGGTGCTCGCCGTCCTGCTGGTCTTCGAGGTCCTCGCCGTCATCGTCTTCGACATCGGAACGCTGAGCAACCCGGCCGAAGGCTCGCTGAGCGTGGCCGGCTTCCGGTGGGATGACCTGTTCGGCGCCGCGGCCGCGGGTGGCGTCTTCGCCTTCGGCATCGCCGCGTTCATCGGCTTCGAGTCCGGCGCCATCTACAGCGAAGAGGTCAAGGACCAGCGGCGCACGGTGGCCCGGGCGACCTATGGCGCACTCGCCATCACCGGCGTGCTCTACGCCCTCTCGGCCTGGGCGCTGCTCATGGGCGATGGCCCCACGAAGCTCGTCGATGACATCCGCAGCGACCCATCGGGTGGACCGGGCGTCGTGTTCGGGCTCATCGCGGCGCACTGGCCCTCGTGGGTGGCCGACGGCGCGAACATCCTGTTCATCACGAGCGTCTTCGCCGCCCTGCTCAGCTTCCACAACGGCGTCGCCCGCTACCTCTTCGCGCTCGGGCGCGAGCGGGTCATGCCGCCGGCTCTGGGCCGCACCGGCGTGGGCTCGGGCGCTCCGATCGCCGGCTCACTCATCCAGTCCTTCCTCGCCATCGTCGTGGTGGCGATCTTCGCTGGGCTCGGCCGCGACCCCATCACCGAGCTCTTCACCTGGTTGAGCTACGTGGCCGCGGTCGGCGTGCTGCTGCTCATGATCGGAACCTCGGTCGCCGTGATCGGCTTCTTCAGCTCCCGGGAGTCCGACGAGAACATCTGGCAGCGCCTCATCGCGCCGATCCTGGGCACGCTGGCGCTGGGTGCCATCGAGTACTACGTCATCACCGAGTCGGCGTCGCTGCTGGGCCCGTCGGCGGAGACGATCCCGTCGCTGAAGTGGATCCTGCCCGGCCTCGTCGGCGCCGCCGGCGTGCTCGGCCTGCTGTGGGGTCTGATTCTGCGGAGCACGAAGCCCGACATCTACGAGGGCATCGGCCGCGGTGCCGTGGGTACGCCGGCGGAGCACGCCGGCATGCCACACGCTCACGTCGGCGTCTAGTCAGACCGCCTGGTAACCCTCCGCGGAGCCCCGCTCACCAGTTGGTGAGCGGGGCTCTGTACGCGAGAGCCCGCGACCACCACGCTCGCGACGCGGCCGGCCGTCCGGCGGCGCAGGCTGGACCGGCTGCGGCGCTGGCCGACCGGGCCCGTAGGGGCAGGTTCACGCAACGAGCACCGATCACGCCGACGCACGGAGCACAGACCGCTGGGCAGTGCAGGCAAGTACAGGCAGTACGGGCAGAGTCAAGGAAGGAGCCGTATCCCCGGCGGGAAATGGGACTCGTTCCTTGAAACTGCCCTCTGCTACGTCTGTGCGCACGGGGTACGGGTGCTGCGCCTGGGACGCACGTGGTACGCGGGCGCGGGGGGCGGGGCCACGCCAACCCGGACGTAGCCCGAGTACTCAGTGGACTCCGGGGCCCTCCACCTCATGCTGACCGTCGTGGCCGTTGTGGCCCTCGTGGCCGTGGTGACCGTCGTGGCCGTGGTGACCGTCGTGGCCATGGTGACCGTCGTGGCCGTGGTGCCCGTTGCCGTGGCTCACGTCCTGGCAGTGGCTCGACGTGGAGGCCGGCACGTCCAGGGTGGGGTTGCGGTCGAAGAAGCCGATCGGCTTGAGCGTGAAGCCACACACCTCGACCGGCATGACCGGCCAGTCCTCGGGGCGGGGGAAGTGGGTGGAGCCGAAGGTGTGCCAGACCACCAGGTCGGCACCGTCGATGGGCCGGTCCTGGGCCACATAGCGCGGCAGCCCGGCCCCGCCCGGGTGCTGGTTGACCAGGTCGCCGGCGGAGTACCGCTCGTCCGGGTGGTACCGGGTCACCCACAGGTGCCGGGTGGCGAACGCGGCCCGCTTGCGGATCAGCGCCTCCTCGGCGGCGAGCAGCAGCGGCTGGCCTTGCGGGATGAGCGCGTACGAGGTGGGCTGGCCCATCCGGTTGGTGCGCTCGGTGCTGACCACCTTCCAGATCCGGCTGGCCGCCGGGTGGGCCACCCGACCCGCCTCGGACTCGCGGGTCAGCCGGGTCACCGAACGGGTGAACGCGTTGCCGTGCGGGTTGCCCGGGCCGACCCGTACCCGTACCGCGTCGAGCTCTTCCACCGCGTTGGCCACGCCGTCGACCATCATGTCCAGCCGGGCGCTGAAGAGGTGCTGGTGGTAGGGGGCGCCCAGGCCCGGGGCGATCTCGGTGGCCCACGGGCTGTTGGCGACGTAGTTGGAGGTGAACACACACCCGGTCGCCTTGACCTCGAGCTGGATCGTCCCGTCGAGGTAGAAGTACCAGTAGAAGCCGTAGTCGTAGTTGCCCACGGTGACGAAGAAGGAGACCACCAACCGGCGCTGCCGCCGGGTCTCCTGCGACTCGGTGAAGAGGTCGGTGTGCTTCCACAGCACCCCGTAGTCCTCCTCGTGCATACAGATGGCGTTCTCCACCTGACGGGGGTTGCCGTCGGCGTCGGCCATCACGGCGTCGAAGTAACGGATGACGCCGAGGCAGTCGCAGCCGAGCACGAGTGAGTTGACCTGCTGGCCGAGCAGGTACTCCCCGGCGTCGAAGTAGTTCTGCCAGAACCGCACCGGACTGGGGTCGGCGTAGGGCACCACCATCTCGGCGATGGAGGCCCGGTAGATCACCGGGCGCTCGCGACCGCCGTCGTTGATGGAGATCTGGTGCAGCACCAGACCCTCCCGGGGGTCGAAGCCGATCCGGAAGCGCCAGTTCTGCCAGCTCACCACGTCGCCGTCGACCTCGAAGCTGGGACCCTCGGGCTGGCTGATCTCCAGCGGTCGAAGCGAGGTGCGCACCGCGCCGACGTAGGCCGGGTCGTCGAAGTTGCCCTCCTCGCGGGGCACCGGGAAGATCTCGTGGTCGATCAGCTCGATGACCCGCTTCTCGGTCAGGTCGATGTAGGCGACCACGCCGTCGATCGGGTGCGCCCAGCAGTGGTCGGCCGGGCGGTGTTGCAGGAACGACAGGACGCGCAGCATGCGCCGGCCAGCCTCGCCCGGCAGCGCAAAGTCGCCGGCCGAGAGCGGGCAGGGCCGCACCAGGTCCAGATCGGTGATCCCCCGCCGCGCCATCGCCGCCCGCCAGCCCTCGTCGGCCTTCACGATCTCGTCGACGGCGACGAACTCCTCCAGCAGGATGGGTGGCTGGCCGTCGGTGATCGGGTCGACGTCGGCGACCCGTTCGATCTGTCCGCGGGTCAGCGACGCGACCACATCGCGCGCCCGCCCGGTGGTCACGTCGAGCAGGATTGCCCGAACCCGACGCTCGATCGGGTGACCCGGCTGGAACGCCAGCACCTCGTCCTTGGCCGGCTCCTCCAGGGCCAGGAAGGCAAACCGGATATCCGGCCCGACCAGCTCGTTGCGCTCAAGAAGCGCCCGGGCCGCGTCGATCTCCTTGGCGCTGAGCCGCTGCAGTGGGTGCGTGGGCGCGCCCGACGCGACGGAGGAGGCAGACGTCAGGTCATCGACGGAAGGGAACATGGTTCTCCTCGAAGGATGGGCGGCGACAAACACGGCGTTTCCGGGACGGATCTGGCCGGCTTCGCGTGTATTGCTGGAAACGCCATCCCCATCCTCGGCCCCGGCCGGCTGCCGTGTCCAGTTTCCGGTCAAGCCGGACGGCGGTCAAAAAGCTGACGTCTGAGCCACCCAACTGAGTCACATCCGCACATACGAGGTGTAGTGAGGTGCGTGCGTTGGGTAAGCTTGGGTCAAACCAGAGATGATCTCACGTTCTGCCCCCCGACAGTCCGCGGTCATCCTTTAACGAAGAAGCCCCCGTGCCTCAGGTTAACCACTCCCTCATCCCGGGCCAGACCAAGCCCACCCGGCGGGTGGACGCGCGCGCTCAGGTGCTGGCCCATGCGCTGGAGATCACCTCAGCGGCCACCGTTGACGACCTGATCGCCCGTACGCTGGCCGGGGCCTGCGCGTTGACCGGCGCCGCGGTGGCGGTGGCCATCGACCCCACCGGTCGGCTGCACGGCCACGGCGACAAAGGGCTCAGCGACCGGCTCGCCGGGCTCGACCCGAGCGCCCGGGCGGAGCTCACGCGCCGTCCTGGCGGCACCCGGGCCCTCGCCGGCCTCGGGCTGCCGAGCGCCGTCGTCGGCTGCGTCGGCGACCTGACGCTGATCGTGGCCGACCCCACAGCCGGCCGCCTCAACAGCGCCGCGGCGATGCTCGCCCTGCTCACCGCGCACGCCCAGGCGTGTCTGAGCCGCCTGCGCGAACTGGACCGGCTGCGCCAGCGAGCCAACAGTGACCCGCTGACCGGGCTGCGCCACCACCGGCCCTTCGCCGAACGGCTGGGTCTGGCCGCGCCGGGCCACACCGCGGTCGTCGCGATCGACGTGGACGGCTTCAAGAAGATCAACGACCGGTACGGGCACCAGGCCGGTGACCGGGTGCTCGTCGCCCTGGTCGAAGGCCTGCGGGCGGCCCTGCGCGACGGCGACGAGTTCTACCGGATCGGCGGCGACGAGTTCGCCGTGGTGGTCGACGTCAACGGTGAGCTCGAGGCGTCGGCGATCGCCCAACGGCTGCTGGTCGCGGCTAGGAAGGCCGGCCACACGGTCAGCGTGGGGGTCGCGGTCAACGCCCTCGGTGAGGCCGGTCGAGACACCTTCCGCCGCGCCGATGAGGCCCTTTACCAGGCCAAACGGGCCGGCCGGAACACGGCCCGGCTGGCCAGCCGCGCGGCCGCCTGAGCCCGCCACCGGGGCGGGTGGCGGCAGCGCCGGGCTAGTGCAGCTCGTCGGCTAATGCAGTCCGGCGGCTAGTGCAGTTCGTCGGCTAGTGCAGTTCGGCAGCGACGTGCTCAGCGATCTGGGCCGTGTTGAGCGCGGCTCCCTTGCGGAGGTTGTCGCCGGTGACGAAGAAGTCCAACGCCCGCGGGTCGTCCATCGAGCGGCGGATCCGACCGACCCAGGTCGGGTCGGTGCCGACCGCGTCGACGGGCATCGGGAACTCATCGGCACCGGGATCATCGACCACGATCACCCCCGGCGCGTGCCGGAGCACGTCCCGGGCGTCCTCGGCGCTGACCTCGGAGCCGAAGACCGCGTGCACGGCGAGCGAATGCCCGGTCACCACCGGCACCCGGACGCAGGTCGCGGAGACCTTGAGGTTGGGCAGCCCGAGGATCTTCCGGGTCTCGTTGCGGACCTTGAGCTCCTCGCTCGACCAACCGGCG
Organism: Micromonosporaceae bacterium; assembly: GCA_050264675.1. Taxonomy (GTDB): domain Bacteria; phylum Actinomycetota; class Actinomycetes; order Mycobacteriales; family Micromonosporaceae; genus JBLNGJ01. Next base: position 295 of record JBLNGJ010000234.1, on the reverse strand, counting down.
GCACGCAGCGAGCCGGCCCACGGCACGACGTTGAGCGCGAGTGGGGCCGGGAACGGGCCGAGATCGTCGCCGATCGCCTGGCGGACATTGCCGGCCCGCGAGCCGAGCGCCCGGTCGCCGGCGACCTTGGTGAGCTGGTCGATCAGCGTGTCGATGCCGGCCTGGCCAGCCCCGGACGCGGCCTGGTAGGAGGCGACGATGAGCTCACGCAGCGCGTACTCCCGGTGCAGCGCACCCACCGCAACGATCATGGCGAGCGTCGTGCAGTTGGGGTTGGCGATGATCCCGCGGGGCC
>JBLNGJ010000233.1:0-3192 GCA_050264675.1 Micromonosporaceae bacterium | reverse complement strand
CAGGTTAAGCCGGAGCCGACGAAGCCGAAGGCCCGGCGCGGCAAGTCGGCGCCGAAGGCACGCGCGGCCCGCGCCCGCGGCCGGCAGACCCTGCGTCAGCGCGACCTCGACCACATCAACTGGGTGCGCGAGCTGGTCCGGACGGCCGACGACCACGACCTGCTCGCCGGGCATCCGGACTGACCCACCGGCCGTCTGGGACGGGGCTGGCGTCAGCGCACGTCCCAGACCGGCCCGGCCGTTTCGGTCACCTCGCCGTCGCCGCCGAACAGCACGAACCGGTCGAAGGATCGGGCGAACCAGCGGTCGTGGGTGACCGCCACCACCGTTCCGGCGAAGCCGCGCAGACCCTCCTCCAGCGCCTCGGCCGAGGCGAGGTCGAGGTTGTCGGTGGGCTCGTCGAGCAAGAGCAGCGTCGCGCCGGAGAGCTCCAGCAGCAGCACCAGGAAGCGTGCCTGCTGACCCCCGGAGAGGGTGCCGAACCGCTGATCGCCCTGGCCCGCCAGCTCATAGCGGGAGAGCACCTTCATCGCATCGTGGCGCGGCAGCCCGCTGCGGTGCTCGTCGCCGCGCCAGAGCACCTCGACGAGCGTCTTGTCGACCAGGTCGGGCCGGTCGTGGACCTGCGAGAAATGACCAGGCCGCACCCGGGCGCCCAGCCGGGCCCGGCCGGCGTGCGCCACCTCGGCCAGCACCGCACCGTCGACCGGCTCAGCGTCGCCGCCCGGGTCGCTGCCGCCCCGGGCGAGCAGGCGCAGAAAGTGCGACTTGCCGGTGCCGTTGGCCCCGAGCACGGCCACCCGGTCGCCGTACCAGACCTCCAGGTCGAACGGGAAGGTCAGGCTGGTGAGCTCCAGCTGCTCGCAGATCACCGCGCGCTTGCCGGTGCGCCCGCCGGCCAGGCGCATGCGGATGTCCTGATCCTTAGGTCGCAGCTGCGGCGGGCCCGCCTCCTCGAACTTGGCCAGCCGGGTCTTCGCCGCCTGCAGCCGGGAGGCCATGTCCGAGTTGTAGGACGCCTTCTGCTTGTACATGAGCACGAGGTCCTTGAGCTTCTGGTGCTCCTCGTCCCAGCGCCGCCGGAGCTCGTCCAGCCGGTCGTAGCGGGCCTGGCGGGCCTCGTGCCAGGTGGCGAAGCCGCCGCCGTGCACCCACGCGCTGCCGCCCTCGACGGTGACCACCCGCTCGGCCGTCTGGGCCAGCAGCTCCCGGTCGTGCGAGACGTAGAGCACCGACTTCTCGCTCTCCCGCAGGCGAGCCTCCAACCACCGCTTGGCCGGCACGTCGAGGAAGTTGTCCGGCTCGTCGAGCAGCAGCACCTCGTCGGGCCCGCGCAGCAGCATGTCGAGGGCGAAGCGCTTCTGCTCGCCACCGGAGAGGGTCGCGACCGGACGGTCCTTGGTGGACTCCCACGGCAGGTCGATGGCGCTGATGCTGGCGGTGTCGAAGAGCACCTCGGCGTCGTACCCGCCGGCTTCCCCCCAGGCGGCGAGCGCATCCGCGTACCGCAGCTGGGCCTTCTCGGCCGCTGGGCCGACGCGACCGCGGACCTCGGCCGCGTGCAGGGCCCGCTCAGCCTCGGCCAGCCGGTGGCCGGCCGCGCGGACCGCCGGTGCGGCCAGCGACAGGGCCAGGTCGTTGAGGGTACGGGCGCCATCCGGCGCATCGGAGCGGCCAAGCAATCCGATGAACTGGCGCATGACGCCCAACCCGCCGGAGCGGCTCACCACGCCCACCTTCGGGGTGAGATCGCCGGCGACCATGCGCAGCAGCGTCGTCTTGCCCGCGCCGTTGGGACCCACGAGCGCCACCTTCGCGCCCTCGCCCACCCGGAACGACACGTCAGCGAAGAGCAGCCGCCCGTCGGGCAGCGTGTGCTGCAGGCCGGCGACGTCTACGTACCCCACAGATCAGCCATTCTCCGGGTCGGAGCCCGATTCGTCGCCGGAGTTTCGCGAAGGGCCGGCCGGGCGCTGCACCCGCAGTACCCGGAAGCCCTGCTGGCTCGCGTGCCGCCCGACCGTCCAGCCCTGCCCGCTGAGCCACCGCTGCAGCGAGTCCGCGCCGAGGTTGCGGGCCACCACCAGCCAGGCCACCCCGTCGGGCTCCAGGCGGGGCAGCCACCGATCGAGCAGCGCGTGCAGTTCGCCCTTGCCCACCCGGATCGGCGGGTTCGACCAGATCTGGCGGAACCGGACGCCGTCCGCAACCTCCTCGGGTGTCGCCGCCACGACCCGGTCGGCCGCGTCGACGGCGGCCGCGTTGGCCCGGGTCAGCGCGAGGGCGCGAGTGTTGACATCCACGGCGTACACGGTCGCCCGCGGCGCGAACACGCTCAGCACGCAGGCGATCGCGCCATACCCGCAGCCCAGGTCGAGCAGGGCCCCGTCGAGCTCGGGGCCGGGCAGTGGCGCCTTGTGCAGCAGCACCGACGTGCCCGGGTCGAGCCGCTCGGCCGAGAAGACCCCGCGGGCGGCGGCGAGGCGGAACTGGCGCCCGCCAGCGGTGAACCCGACCTCGGTGGGATGCGGCGCCACGCGCGGGGAGGCCGCGAAATACTGCTCGCCAGGCATGTCGCTCATTCTCACCGGTGACGCGCCGGCGGCCGGTGCCCGGATGGCCGTACGTCGGAGGCCTTCCATTTTCGGTAACCTGTCCGCCATGACGTACGGGTACCCGCGGGAGTGGCCGCGGGAGGGTGAGGGTGACCCGGACCCGTCCCGTCGCCGCCGTCCCGGACGGCCACCGCCGGGTGGTGGTCAGCCCGGCGGCGGCCCGCCCCCTGGCCAGCCGGCCGGCGGGCGGCCCGTCAGTGGCCGGCCGAACTATCCGGCGTACCCGCCCGGCGGTGAACCCACCCACGCGGGTTACCCGCCCTCGGCGCCGCCGTCCGCGCCACCCGCGCGCCGGTTCCCGCAGCCGCCGCCACCGGCCCGCCACCTCAACCCGCCGCCCTACTCCGCCCCGCCGGTGCGCTCGGCTCCGCCCCAGATGCCCGGCCGGCCAACGCGCTACTCCGCGCCACCGGCCCGCAGTGCGCCACCCACGTCGCCGACGGTGCCGCGGACGCTGCCGCCATCCGCGCCCCGCCCGGCCACGCCGGGCCGGCCGCCGTGGAGCCTGCCACCGCCGCCCCGCCGGGGCCGCCCCACGACCGGCTCGCGGCCGGGGTCCAGCCGGCTGGGCGGGCAC
>JBLNGJ010000232.1:0-2665 GCA_050264675.1 Micromonosporaceae bacterium | reverse complement strand
CGAATGGATGCTCAAACATCCAGCGCTCGCGCTGGCTCACCGGCAGGTCTGGAACCCGCTGATCGACACGGTCGACTGGATCGAGCAGAACCCCGGTCCGGTCTACGTTCGGCAGGTCGATGTGTCCGGTGTGGACACGAAGTTCATCGACGTCTACAGAGGGATTCTCACGGGTCTCCTCGAAGCCCAGCTGGAAGCCGGCCGGATCGACCAGGCGGTCGGCGGGTCCGACTTTGCTGGGCGCTTCCGGTTCCTCCGCAAACCAGGCTACGTCAGATTCCGGCACCTCGACCCTGAGCCGCCCGCGCACGGCTTCAGCGAGCTCACCGTCCGCGTCGATGAGTTCTCGTCCGCGCCAGTGTGCGTGGATGTGATCTATGTCGTCGAGAACGAGACGACCTATCTGGCGTTCCCAGTCTGCGTTGGTCGATGGTCATCTTTGGCGGCGGGTACGCCGCAACGGTGCTGCAGAACCTCGACTGGCTCGCCGAGCATCCCCTGTTCTACTGGGGCGACATCGACACGCACGGGTTCGCCATTCTCAATCGCGTCCGGCAACGCTTTCCCCACACCCGGTCGCTGCTCATGAACGTCATGACGCTCCTCGCGCACGAACGGCACTGGGTGACCGAGGCCTCGCCGACCATCGAGTCGCTCGATCACCTGACCGGCGACGAGGCCGAGCTGTACCGTGATCTCATCGAGGGAACCTACGGCCCGTCGGTACGCCTCGAGCAGGAACGGGTTCGGTTCTCCTTCGTCCGCGACGCACTTGTGCGGCCCGACGCACCGGCGCCCGCGACACCCCGGCTCTCATGACGACACAGCCTCCCGGTTGCAGGCTCGGTCCCCTGTCCGCCCGTTGGCTCTCCTGATGGGTAGAGGGGGTGGGGCGGCGTTGCCTGAACTGGACGATAACGGGGCCCAGTAGTCGCGGTGTACGCGGTTGAGCTTGTGGGCGCGCTTCATGAGACGCGCGAGGTCGCCCGGTGAGCCTGCGGTGACAACGCGGACTGCAGACAAGCGCACGGTTCCGGCCGGGACTGTCCTCGTTCTTGTGGCCGGGTTTGCCGGCTGTGGCAAGACGGAGTTCTCCCAGCTTTTCTGCGCCGTCACCGGGTGGGCTTTGCTCGATAAAGACGGGGTGACTCTGCACGTGGTCAACGACGGTTGTCACGGCGCCATTCGTGGCCGAGATGAGGGATGTCCGGTGGCTGCGTTGGCTGCGGCACCGGTGTGGCGCGGCCAAGGTGCGTTTCGAAGTGGTGTGGATCGACGCTGATGTCGAGGCGACACGCGCCAACCTGCAGCAGCGGGCGTCGAAAGCCGACATCGTCCGGGCCTCAGGCGCCCGCCTCGTTGTGGGCGTGGGCAAGGTCCAGCAGCGTCGCGAGCGAGTCGAGTCGGAACGGGAATCGCTGTGACACCCGTAGGGTCGTCGAGGATGTAGCCCAGGGCCCACGCCTTGAGCAGTGCGGTTGCCATGCCGGCCGCTTGTGCGGTGCCGGATGTCGTTGTCGAGCCGGTCACCGACGCAGTGCAACTGACCGGCCGGCGCTCGACCGCCGTGGTTCTGTTCGTGACCTTGAGCGCCGGCGCCGGTCGGACTGCGCCATCGTCGCGTCACGATCCTGGGCCGAGGAGCTCCTGAGCCCAGAGCGGGCGGATCACCGCAACGACGAGGAGAAGGACGTCGATGGCGAGTCCGAACACCAGCCACGTGTTCCAGAACAGGACCAGCAGCACCGCCGACAGCAGGCAAGCCACCACGGTCAGTGCCGGACGGCTGGCAGACAGACCCGGGAAATCCCACACCGCCAGGGCGAGGAGCGCGAAGGCGGTCACCGTCACCGCCGTCAGGCCCAGCCCGAGTGGTCGACGAGCCGCCTCCGGGACGAGCCACGACCGGGCGATGGAGAACTCCGGAACTTCCGGGGCCAGATAGAGCAGGTGCACGAGACCGTGCGCTAACAACAGCACTCCGGTCACGATGCGGACAACATCCAACATGAAAGGCCCTCCTCGGCTCTGCCGTCCGGGCCCCGCGGCCAGGGCAGTCGAACGGTGAAGACCGCGGCCGACCATCGGCCACGGGTCCAGTCGTCTGATCCTTCAGACCTAACTCCGCGACGGTGCGGGTGTCTCGGTAACGGCCCGCCGGTGGGTTACCGACCGCGGAACTGACCCGTTGCACTGGGCTGGGTGGGGCGACAACGGGAACAACGCGCCGATGACGACCGCTCCAGGGGCCCATCGCCGATCCCTACTATGGTGAGTCGAACCGGTCGTGTGTGAGGTCGACGTAGGCGAGGGCGTGTCGACGCCGCCAATGAGGGACATCCGTGAAGGGTTGCTGTACGGCGGTCTGCTTTACCGGGCGGCCGGTGCCGGCCCGCCGGTGGTAGTGTTCCGCGGCATCGAGGTCGACAGCGCCGACCCGTCCGGGCAGAGCCGCCGCCGGAACATGCGCGTGTTCCGGTCGCTGACCCGCCATTTCACCGTCTACGTCGTCAACCCCAAGCCACATCTGGCACCTGGATCGACCCTGTACGACCTGGCCGGACACTACGCCGAGGCCATCAGCCGGGAGTTCGACGCGCCGGTGTACCTCATCGGGGTGTCCACCGGCGGATCCATCGCGCTGTCCTTCGTCGTGGTCCACCCG
>JBLNGJ010000231.1:0-4431 GCA_050264675.1 Micromonosporaceae bacterium | reverse complement strand
TCGGCCGGTGCGTCACGACGACCACGTGGTCGATCCCGCCCGGAGGCTTCCCGTCCCAGCCGTCCGTCATGTCGAAGACGTGGCGGCCGACGATTGTCGCCCCGATCTGGTCCCAGTACGGCCGGGTGTAGTCGTAGGACGTCTGCGACACCTTCACCTCGCCGCTCTCGTCCAACGGGACGTCACCGCTGGACAACCAGTCGAACAGCGGTCCGGGCTGGTCATTCTCGTCGGCGATGAAGCCGTCCACCGACACCGAGCCGTACATGACCACCTTGCCCACGGGGCTCTCCTTTGCTCTGGGTGCCCCCAAATTAGCGTGTCGTCAGCTGTCGCTCTGGTTAGAAATCAATCGGCCGGCAGCGGCCAGCCGTCCCGCGCGTGGCCGGGATGTTCGCGCAGCCTGCGCCACCGGCGAGGTCGCCCCAGTCGATCGCGGCGGGGTTGATCGCGAACACGGTGGCGGCGAAGCCGAGGTGCGGGCCAGCCGCTTCGGCGTGACGCCGATGAGCTCCCTGAACCGCTGTGCTACGCCGCCGCACGGAGCTGGAGCCCACCCGTTCCGTCCGCGCGAGTCAGGCTCAGCTGGTCGGCGTCGATCGCGAACCGGACCGGGCCCCGGGCAAACAGCGCCGTCACGGCCACCTCGAGACGGTTGGCGGCACCCTGGCACGCCTTCTTCGTCATGCCCATCTGACCGAATGTGATCGTTTCCGTCGCGGCCTGGTACACCCCGTGGAAGTCGTTGCAGCCGGTATTGCCGCTCACCTGTCCGTCGGCGGTGAAGGTGAAGTACGCCTCGACCTCTTGCGGCGCCGAGCTCGCCACCTCACCCGTGATGATCGACTCGACCCGCCAGCGCGGCCCGGCGAGGGGTCGATCGGGGTTGACGGTCTTCCGGTCCAGCATCCTCAGCTCGACCGAGCCTCGGGCGAGCACGAGCGTGTCGCCATCGAGGTCAATGCTCGGACGCCCAGTCAGCAGGTCGGCCAGCCAGGTGTCCTGAGCCATCCGCTCCACCGGTAGGCACGCCATGTCGGTCATCGCCAACTGCGGCACGACCAGCGTCGCGGCGTCCACGCTGTACTCGCCGCCGAGATGGTTGCACCCGGCATTCGCGTTGATCTTGCCCTGCTCGAAACCGACCGAGATCCGAGTTCCGGCCACGAGCGGTCGCGGGGCGCCGTTCTCGGTCACCGCGATCGACAGGAACGTCCGCCCGTCGATCCGGGCCACGGTCCCGCCACCGGCCGGACCGGGCCGGCCACCCTGCCCGCAGGCGACCAGGAGCAGGCACAGCGTCATCGACACCACGCGGATCTTCACGCCGCTTGGACGCCTATGCTGACGCCCAGGTTCCCGGAGGCTCGCGCCCAGGAACGCCAGGGGTGAGGATGACCAACGCGTTCGGCTGCGATGCCTGCTATGGCGCAGATGCGGCGACGGTGTGGGCGAGCTACCGCGACGGCCTGTCAGAAGAGGTCGTCTTGGTGGACGAGTCGCATCTGCTCATCGCACTTCGGCGCTGCCGACGATGCGCACAGGCCTTCGTCTGGATCTTCACCGAAGCGGTCGACTGGGATGGCGGTAACGATCGACAATGCCGCAAGATCGTGCCGCTGACCGGGGATGAGGTTGGGGCCTTGGTCGGTCGGCGCGATGGGTCGAGGCTGGGCGACCAGGCTCTCCTGGGTGATCTGGGTTCCCTGGGCGAGGGCCGCCGCTACCTGTACACCGACTGGCCCAGCGACGCACCCGCGACCCAGGCGGGCTGGACGCAAGGGCGCTTCGACATCGCCGAGGGCTACCTCTAATTCGGTGCGCCGCCGCCTCCTGAGCCATCACCGGTCGCCAGGCGTGCGGCGCCGGCGCAGACCTCCCACCACATCCGCGCCGCCGCCGGGCACAGGGCGCGGGCCCGCAGCGACGAGTGCGCCAGCCCTTTGACCTCTGCGAACTCGACCCGGGTGCCGTGCGCCCGCAGCCGCTCGGCGTAGGTGCGAGCATCGGCCAGGAGCGACTACGCGAGTCGTTCCGGCCGCCGCCGCCCTCAACCGATGAGCCGCCATGGCGGGGGCGGGCCTACCTGGTCGGCTTTCTGTCCACGGCGACCAACTCAAAGGTGGGCCTGTTCCTGCTCGCGTTTCTGCCGCAGTTCGTGCCGACCGGGTATCCCGTGGCGTCCACAATGGCCACACTCGCGGCGGTCTACCTGAGCATCGCCACCGGGTGGATGTGCATACTGGTCGAGCTGATCTACCGGCTACGCCAGCGGGTGCTGACGCCGGCCGTGGTGGTCACCCTCCGACGCATCACCGCATGGTCTTCCTCGCCCTGGCCGCCCGGTTTTTGGTCGCGGCCTAATTACCAACGTGAAGGCCTGCCCCGCGACGGTCGCCTACTCAAGACGCTCTGGCAGGCCAACAACATGCGCCTCGGCGTCTACGCCAAGGTCATCGTCGAAGGATCCATTGGCGTCGGCGATCGGGTGGACCACCAGATGACGCAAGGGATGATCGAATTCGAAAGACTGCCGCGGCGAACTGATCCGGATGCCCGGCGACGCCGACGTGCCGCTCGGCGCGCAGCCGGACACCCGGACACCGACGGCGACCTGTTGCTGTTCCGCTCGGGGTGACCACGGACGCCGCTGGCGACCAGCATCACCGCTTCCAACTGACTCTCAGGACCTCATTGATGACCACGTCGGGGCGGGTGCCGATGTCGATCCGGAAACGGCGTCACCGGAGCGGCTGGTGAAGTTCGGATTGCCGTCGCGGCGAATCTCGACGCCGCCGGGTTGTTGACGCCGGCTCGCCCCTAAGCCTATCTTTCTAGGTATGGACCTGCGCGGCCATCTGGATCTGCTGCTGCTCGGCACTCTGGATCTGACCGGTCCGACTCACGGCTATGCCCTTCTGGCTGAACTCCGGGATCGATCACACGGCAGCTTCGACCTGCCGGAAGGCACGGTCTATCCAGCGCTGCACCGACTCGAGCGGGACGGCCTGGTGACGAGCGACTGGGACGACGGGCGACCCCGGCGACGTCGCATCTACCGGCTCACTCTTGCCGGGGAGGCGGCGCTGGTGGCAAAGCGGCGGGAGTGGTCCACGTACGTCAACGGCGTTCGAGCAATCTTGGCACAAAGAGTCGCGGAGGTCCGGCATGAGTGACGTAGACAGATACCTCGATGGAATGTTCGACCGACTCTCCGGCACCGGCGCCGCCGGCCGGCGGGCTCTGACTGAGGTGGAGGACCACCTCCGTTCGGCGACCGAGGAGCGCACCGCGCGCAACATTCCCCTGCCGCAGGCAGAACACGAGGCCGTCACTCGGTTCGGCAACGCGGCCGCGGTGGCCAGACAGATCCGACGGGCGCATCGGGCGCGTCTGTTCCGGCCCTTCGTGTCCACGGTGAGCCTCGCCCTTAGTCTTGGCCTCTTCGTTTGTGGCGTGTCGGTTCTGGTCGCCACCATTGTGGACGCCGCGCTGTCTGGCCGGTCATTCAGCGGTGGAAACAGCGTCGTCGCCACGGGTCTGCTGTTGCTCGGTGCGGGCGGATTGGCGGCCCGTCGGTTCGCCATACGACGCGGTTCGCTCACCCCGTCCGGGGCGTTAGCACAGTGGATCGTCGTGTCGTTCTTCGGGGTGTCTGCCCTGGTTCTCTACCTTTCCCCGCCACTCACTGGCTACCCGCGCGTGGACGGGCTGCTCGGTTTCCGCCAAGGACCCGGTATGAGATTGACCTTGATTGTCAGCATGGCCGCGTTTGTGACATCAATTTTGCTGGCAACACGCCGCCGCCGACCCCCCATGACTTCACCGCGAATTTCGCCGTAACCGTGACGGGGCAAAGGAATGCAAGATAACGAATCCACATTGGAGAGATCCAGAGTCATCCCGGTCGACCTTTACGCGTGCGACTTTGGACGGTCCGCGAACTTCTGCGCCAAATACGGGATAGCGTGACGTGTTCAAGTATGCCTATACTGCCGTCCAGTGCATCGAAACGGGGAATTGGGCTTGCCCGCCGTATGATCTCAACTCCTGATTCACGGGTAAGGGAGGAAAATGATCAGGGCAATTAAGGCCGGAATCGTGGCTCTCGTCTTCGCGAGTGCTGCGGTTTTCGGGGTCGCTGGCCCAGCTTCGGCCGGCTGCTCGGGAAAGATCTGCGTCTACCAGTACACCTACTTCGGAAACCCCGGAGACTACTGGAACTGGGGAGACAGCAACTTCAACGGGGACCACTTCCTGAACGGCGAGAACGAGAACGACGCGATCTCGTCGATCGACTGCTGGTACCAGTACGAAACCTACTGGTTCACCGACTCATGGTGGAACGGCAGTAGGTTAAACGCGGCCGCGTGGTGCACCTACTACACGCTGTCCTCAACGTTCGACAACCAGCTCAGCTCATGGGGATTC
>JBLNGJ010000230.1:0-15441 GCA_050264675.1 Micromonosporaceae bacterium | reverse complement strand
GCTCGGCCACAAGAGACAACTGTGCCTCATTACTGCAGGTCAAGGGGCGCGGCTTAATCTCCGTCGTAACCGTCGATCCCATCGTTTCCGCGCGGCTCGACCGGGTGGCGATGAAGCTCGCGGAGGCAGCGCGACGCCCCGGGGAACCAGTGATGTTCGGCGCCAATCGGACCGCAGTCGGCTCCCTGCCTGAGTTGGACCTCTCCGGCGGCTGGGATTCGCCGCAGGGCAACGCCGAGATCGCCGCCGACTTCGGCATCCCTACGTGAGCTTGCTGCTCGATACCCACGTCGTCCTCTGGGGACTCGCGGCGGCGCCGGAGCTCGGCGACGAGATGCTCGACCGGCTGCGCCACGACCCCGATGTCTTTCTCAGCCCGGTGACTCTCTGGGAAATCACCATCAAACAGAGCGCGGGCAGACTCGGTGGCCCGCCGGACCTCGCCGAGCGCGTGCGCGACATGGGATTCCGGCACCTGCCCATCACCCTTGACCACGCCATCACGGCCGGACGGCTCCCTGGCCATCACCGGGACCCGTTCGATCGCATGCTCGTCGCCCAGGCCACGGTCGAGGGCCTGACCTTGGTCACGCGCGACGCCGACATCCGGCGCTACAACGTGGACGTTCTGGTCGTTTAGCCGCTGGCGGCCGAGATCAGCTGCGGCGGTAGGGGGCAGTGCAGCAGGGCGCACACCGTCCGCAGCAGTTCCACCTCGGCCACGCTCATCACGCCGTCGTGCCCGATCACCGTGACCACCGCGGCCACCAGCCGCTCCTTCTCGGCCGGGGGCAGCTCGTCCAGCACCGGCCAGCCCGGCTCGAGCGCGATCACGCCATCGGGAGGCGGCGCGTAGCCCGAACCGGTAGCCGGCAGCACCTCAGCCAGCCCGGCGACGAACGCGGCCTTCGCGGCCGCCGGGTCGGAGTTGCCAGCGGCGGCCAGCATGGCGAGCAACGTCGTCACCTCGTGGGCGCAGGCGTTGAGGTTCGAACGTCCACTGAGGCGGCGCGGCACCGGCTGGTTGGCCTCGTGCAGCTCGCGGTAGACCAGCCGGGCCAGACAGTACTCGAAGATGCTCAGCCGGTTGTCGGCGTGGATCAGGCCGGAGACCGCGACGAGCACATCCTGGCGCTCGCGCGCGGACCGCTGGCGCAACGCCGGCAGGGCGAGCTGGGCCAGCGGCAGGCGCAGCAAGGGATGCAGGCCGGCCAGCACCTCGGCTTCGTGACGGGTGGCATCGGCGAGGCGCTGCCCGTGGTTGACGGCAAGCTCATGGAACTGCCCGTCCCGCGAAGCCGGATCGTCGGCCATGAGCAGGCCGAGCACGAGCGGCAGGACACTGTGGACGTCGCGGGCCCGCGCCAGCACCGGCTCGGGGATCTGCCCGATGATCGCGCCGGCCCGCGTCTGCGCCGCCGCTGAGATCACCGCGACCTGGTCGACCACCGCGGCCGGCCCGACACTGAGCCGGGTCGCCGCGTCCGGCAGCCCGCTCGGCTCGACCAGGCCCAGGGCCGCGTCCTCGGCCAGCCCGACCGGCGGGTTGGCCGTCCACCGCTGGCTGAGCCGCTCCAGCTCGGCCGGGTCAAAGCTTGGCTCCAGCGCCCGGATCCGGTCCACCAGCGGCGGATGGGTGGCGAAGAGCGAGGTGAACCGGCCACCCGGACCGAAGAGCATGTGGCCGACCTCGTCCCGCTTGGGGCTGCGCAGTTTCGATCCCTCGCCGAGGCCGCCGATCTTCTTCAGGGCACCGGCGATGCCGCCGGTCTGCCGGGTGTACTGCACCGCCGATGTGTCGGCCAGGTATTCGCGCTGGCGCGACACCGAAGCCTGGATGACCCGGCCGACGAGCACACCGATGGCGCCGGCGGCGAGGAGCGCGATGCCGATGAGGGGCAGCGGGTTGTTCGACCCCGACCGCCCGCGGCCCCGGCCGCCGGCGAGGAAGCTGCCCTGCAGCAGGGTCCGGCCGATGACGGAGAGGAACAGGATGCCGAAGAGCAGCCCGATGAGCCGGATGTTCAGCCGCATGTCACCGTTGACCACGTGGCTGAACTCGTGCGCCACCACGCCCTGCAGCTCGTCGCGGTTGAGCCTTTCCAATGCGCCCTGGGTCACCGCCACGGCTGCGTCTGATGTGGACCACCCTGACGCGAACGCGTTGATGGACTGCTCCTGGCGCAGCACATAGACCTCGGGCACGGAGACCCCGGCGGCGATGGCCATCTCCTCGACCACGTTACGCAAGCGGCGCAGCTGCGGGTCCGATGTGTCCGGTGGCACGTACTCGCCACCCAGTTCCCGGGCGACCCGACCGCCACCACCATGCAGGGCGGCGGTGCGTACCAGCGAGGCCAAGCCGATTGCCGCGGCCACGACCACGCTGGTGAAGACCAGCAGCGAGACCAGCTGCGGCGTGCCGGCGGTGAACGCGTCGAACGCGACGGCCACGACCAGGTCGACCACGAGCACGATCCCGATCACCGCGATCGCGAAGAGCACGACCAGCCGCACCGACAGCCGGCGCACCTGGCGCTGGCGTTCGAAGAAGTTCATCAGAAGGAGACCTGCGGCGCCTGCCGCTCCTGCGGGTCGTCGGTCTGGAACAGCGCGGCCGGGCCGAAGCCGAACATGCCGGCGACCAGGCTGCCGGGGAAAGCCTCACGCCGGTTGTTGTAGGACATCACCGAGTCGTTGTAGGACTGGCGGGCGAAGGCAACCCGGTTCTCGGTCGAGGTGAGCTCCTCGGAGAGCTGCATCATGTTCTGGTTGGCCTTCAGGTCGGGGTACGCCTCGGCGAGCGCAAAGAGCCGACCGAGCGCCTGGGTCAACACATTCTCGGCGCCGGCCAGCTGCTGCATCGCACCCGGCTCACCGGCGGCGTTGGTCGCCGCGGCCTGAGCCGATACGGCTGCGGTGCGGGCTGCGGTCACCGCTTCCAGCGTCTCCCGCTCGTGCTTGATGTATCCCTTCGCCGTCTCCACCAGGTTGGGGATCAGGTCATGCCGGCGCACCAACTGCACGTCGATCTGCGCGAACGCATTCCGGTACGCGTTGCGGCCACGCACCAGCCCGTTGTACGTAGCGACGAAGAACCCGCCCACCACGGCGAGCACCAGCACCAGGCAGATCAGCCCGATCACGAGTTCCATGTGACCTCCTCGGAGCGCGCCCGAAACTTGAAGCGGCTCCTGTGATCGTCGCACGGACCGGCAACCGCGCAGGGCGGAGACTGCCTACCGACACGCGGTCCAGCCCCACGAGAGCGTGCCATGGTCACGATCGAGCTCCGGCCGAACAGCGGCGTCAACCGATGATCAGAGCGCGCCGGTCGGCCGGGCTGACGCGCTCGGCGGCCTTTTGCGGCCAGAGCGCCCGGACAACTTCCTTGAAGATGCCCACTCCCACGCGGGCATGAGGGCAATTTCCCTGAAACTGCCCCGTCGCGCTCGGGGCGCGGGCCCGGTGAACCCCGAGGCCCGGGCGGGCCGTGCGGACGACCCACCCAGGCATCGGTGATCACATCGGCATCGGCGCGAGCTCGTAGATTTCCACGCTGAACCGGCCCTTGCCCTCGGACAGGAACGGGTGGCCCTTGAGCAGGGCGCGGGCCGCTTTGAGGCTGTCGGCCTCGACGATCGAGTAGCCGTTCTGGTCGCTGGGCTTCGGGTTGGACCCGTCGTCGCCGAGCGCCGCCCGCTCGCCGAACGGGGCGCCGACGTCGACCATTGCCGACCCGACCCGGCCGATCCAGTCGCCCCACCCCTTGGCCGACTCGGCCGCCTGCTCGGGCGTGAAGTTCTCCATCGGCGTGGCCGGACCGTGGTAGAGGTACAGGTACTTGCTCATGGTGACTCCTCCGTCATCTGGACCGCACGCACTTCGCGCGCACGGTGAGATGACGAACGGCGCCGGCCATATTCGACACGTGAGTCAGAACTTGTCCCCGCCGACCAGAAGCTGCTCGAGGTTGTCCGCGGTCGAGGTGACCAGGCGCAGCGGCGACTCGAACTCGTTGATGTTGAGGTTGTCCAGCGGAAGCGAGTGCCGGAACGTCACCAGGTTGCCGAACATGGCCATGCCGCCACAGACGGTGTTGCCGACGTGCTGCAGCGCCTTGCCCAGGTCCAGCGAGCCGAGCTCGCCGAAGGGTGACTCGATCTGCACCCACTCCTCGCCGTCGTTGAGCCTCAGGTGCCAGACGATGACGACCTGCGAGCGCATGCCGCCCGTGTCGAAGATCATCTTGATCATGTCAGGGCGCTCATCGGAGATCTTGTAGTTGTTGTGCACGTACTGGATCAGGTCGTTCCAGGTCGTCATGCTCGCCTCTCGGGTGGTGTCGGGACGGTCCGCGGACACGATAGCCTCCGGCCGCAACGTCGGCCGGGTGACCGACGTAGGCTCGCGCGTATGGCTGAGATGAGCTTCCGCCGATTGGGCACCTCGGGTCTGGCCGTGTCGGTCGTGGGCATCGGGTGCAACAACTTTGGCCGCAAGATCGGTGCTGACGAAGTGCACGCGGTCGTCGACGCGGCGCTGGAGTGCGGCGTCAACCTCTTCGACACGGCCGACATCTATGGCGAACCGCACGGTGGCTCCGAGGAGCTGCTCGGCGCCGCGCTCAAGGGTCGTCGCGACGATGTCATCGTGGCCACGAAGTTCGGCTCGAACATGGACGGCGTCAACGGCCGCGACTGGGACGCCCGGGGCAGCCGCCGCTACATCATCGGGGCCGTGGAGGCGTCGCTGCGCCGGCTCGGCACCGACCACATCGACCTCTACCAGATGCACGAGCCGGACCCGGTCACCCCGATCGAGGAGACACTGTCGACACTGGACGGTCTGGTCCGGTCGGGCAAGGTCCGCTACATCGGCTCATCAAATTTCGCCGGCTGGCAGGTGGCCGATGCCGCCTGGACCGCCCGTGCGCACCACCTGGCGCCCTTCGTCAGCGCACAGAACGAGTACTCGTTGCTCGAACGCGCCGCCGAGGCCGAGCTGCTGCCGGCTTGCGCCCGGTTCGGGGTCGGGCTGCTGCCCTACTTCCCGCTCGCCAGCGGACTGCTGACCGGCAAATACCGCCGCGACCAGGCGGCACCGCCCGGGACCCGGCTGTCCCATCCGCGGTTCGCGCCGCGGTTGGCCAACGCACCGTGGTCGAAGGTCGAACGGATCGAGGAGTTCGCCCGCGAGCGAGCCATCTCGATGCTGGACGTGGCCATCGGCGCATTGCTGGGCCGGCCGGAGGTCGCCTCGGTCATCGCCGGTGCGACCACGCCCGAGCAGGTCCGGGCCAACGTGGCCGCGGCCGCCTGGTCACCGTCGAGTGTGGACCTGACCGAGCTCGACGCCATCACCGCGTGACGCCATCACCGCGTGACGACTCAGGGCGTGACGGCTCACCGCGTAACGGCTCAACCGGAGAAGACGACGCGACCGTCCCGACGGCTGCGCGTCTCCAGCCACCGCAGCGCGACCCAGGCCGCGACGAGCCAGCCGAGGCCGGTCAGTGCCTCGTAGCCGAGCTGGGCCGCGACGGCGGAGTCGACGCCGTGGTCGAGCGTGGCCCGCACCGCGATCAGCCCATGGGTCAGCGGCAGCACGCCGGCCACCGCCCGGGCGGCCGGCCCGAGCACCGCGACCGGGAAGTTGACCCCGCACAGCGCCATCATGGCGGTGCTCGCGGCGTTGCCGACCACGTTGCGCAGATCGTTGCGGGTCAGCACGGTGGCGCCCAGGAAGACACCCAAGCCGTAGGTGGTGGCGCCGATGAGCAGCAGCATCGGCAGGCAGAGCAGCACCCGCACCGGCGGGAGTGGCACACCGAGCGGCAGCCCGACGATGAGCAGGGCACCCACCGCGCAGGCGAGCCCTTCGGGAATCCAGAACAGGCTGCGCCCCAGCAGCACCAGCCAGGATGGTGTGGGCGAGGCGACCAGCAACGGTAGCGTGCCGCTGTCGCGTTCCCAGGTGGTCGACGCGGTGGCCAGCAGGCTGTGCGTGGCCATGAGGAACACCGCGTTGCCGATGAGCAGATAGGCGGTCTGGCCCGGGCCGAGCAGGGCGCCGATGCTGGCGAAGAAGAGCACCTGGGCGAGGATGCGCAGGTACCACCCGGCGAGCCAGCTCTTCCAGGTGAACGCGGCGCTGAAGTCCGACAGCCCGCTCTGCGTGGCGTACCAGACGATCCGAAGCCCCTGCCGCAGCGTCACGTCAACCCCAGCGTGCCGGCCAGGCGGATGCGGTTGAGCACCCGGCGCAGCAGTACCAGTCCGCCGGCGGCGCCGGCAAGTCCTAACAGGACGACCATGGCCAGGCGCGGCCCGACCGAGGCGACCGGGGCGGCGCGCAGGCTGTCGCGCAACAGATCCGAGCTCCAGGAGAGGAAGACCAGCCGGGCCGGGCCGTGCGTCCAGGCGGGCAGCGAGTCGACCGGCACGAACACCCCACCGAGCAGCAGCACCGGGTAGCTGGCCGAGTTCTGGAACGTCCGGGCCGTGCGGGTCGCCACGAAGAGCGTGGACATGAGCAGCGAGGTGCCCGCCATCGCCGCCGCGGTCGCGAGCACGGTGGCAATGAACACGCCCAGATGGTGCACCGGCACGCTGAGCCGGAACAGGCCGACGGTCACCAGCCACACCTCGGCCACGGCGATTCCGCTCACCGCGAGCGTGCCGAGGATGCGCCCGATCAGCAGGGCCGGCAGCGGCGCCGGGGTGGCCACGGTGAGCTCGAGTGTGCCGAGGACCCGGTCCTGGTCGATGATCTCGCCGGCGACGGACAGCCCCATCGACCACAGGCTGGCCAGCGCGGCGGCCACGACCGCATTGACCACCAGGTCCGGGCTGCCGACCCGGGTGACCAGCAGCAGGAACATCATCGTGAGCAGCGGGGTGCGCACCAGGTCGATGGAGTAGTCACGGTGTTCACGGATCATCCGCAGCTGCAGCCACAGTCCGGCCGCGAGGGCGCGCCGCACCTCAGACCCGTTCCACGCCGACGAGGTGCAGGTAGACCTCCTCCAGGCTGGGCGGCAGCGTGCGCACCGAGGTCACCCCGGCATCGACCAGGTCGTGCAGCACCGACCCGACCACACTCGGCTCGCTGACCTCGATCCGGGCCGTGCCCGGGCCGGCGCTGGTCACCGCGGTCACGCCCGGCGACCGGGCCACCCGCGCGAGCAGGTCGTCGTCGGCACCGACCACCTCGATCCGTTCGGTGCCGAGCACCCGCTGGCCCAGACGCTCGGTTGCTTCGGTGAGCACCAGCGACCCGTGGTTGATCAGCGTCACCCGGTCGCAGACCGCCTCCGCCTCGGCCATGTCGTGCGTGGCCAGCAGCACCGTGCGACCGTCGCCGGCGATCTCGCGGAAGGCCTCACGAAGGCGGCCAGCCTCGACCGGGTCGAGCCCGTTGGTCGGTTCGTCGAGCAGCAACAGCTGCGGCGAGCTGATCAGGCCGCGGGCCAGGTGCAGGCGCTGGCGCATGCCGGTGGAGTAGGTCTCCACCCGGTCACCGGCGCGCTCGAGCAGCGAGAAGCGGTCCAGCAGCTCCTCGGTGCGTTGGCGGGCCGGGCGAGGGTCCAGGCCGTAGAGCGCCGCCCAGTAGCGGAGGTTCTCCCGCGCGGTCAACCGCGGGTAGAGTCCACGGTCGCCACCGAAGACGACCGCGACGCTGCGGCGCGCGGCCGCGGTCTGGGTGACCACGTCGTGCCCGCAGACGTGGGCCGAGCCCGAGTTGGGCAACAGGATCGTCGAGAGCAGCTTCATCAGCGTGCTCTTGCCGGCGCCGTTCGGGCCGAGCAGCCCGTGCACCTCGCCGCGCTCGACCCGCAGCGACACCTCCCGCAGGGCGACAATGGGCGGGCCCTTGCGGCGCTGGAAGATGCGGCCGAGGGCGCGGGTGCTGACCGCCGGGGCCAGGTCGGTCACGGTCGTCATGTCGCCGCCTCCGCGGAGGAGAGCACGTCGGCGGTCATGTCGCCGCCTCCGCTGGGGTGGCCAGGTCGCTCAGCCACTCCTGTGGGCAGGCGCCAGCGGTCAGCAGGAAGGTGCCGACGGGAGTGCGGGCGATCAGCCGATGGCCGCGGTCGACCAGGCGCAGCGCATCGGTGCGATGGTCATCGACCGGCACGCCGAACAGCGGCACGCCGGCCAGCAGCAGCCGCCGCGCGCCGAAACGCTCATGCAGCGTCCGGGTGAACCGGTCGGCGACCCGGCCGCGGTCGACGTCGGCGGTGCTGATGGCGAGCAGAGCCGCCGCGCGCAGCGGGTGCGACCACGTCCGCAGCACATGCAGTGGGCCGCTGATGCGCTGGCGCCGGATGAGCGGACGGTCCTGCGGTAGCGGTCCGCGGCCGGGCAGGTCGGCCCGGTCGAGCAGCCGGCACAACTGCTGGTACGCCGGCCAGAGCCGGGCGGCGGTGAGCGCCTGGGTCAGCGCGGCCCGCCCCGCATCGGTCAGCTCGGCCGAGAGCACACCCAGGTCGAGGATGTCGCGGGAGGCGAACCGGCGCTCGAACCGTTCGGCGGCGAGCGCGACGATGCTCGACGCCACCGGCACATCGTCGGCCGGATCGAAGCGCACCGGTGTCCGGGTCAGGCTGGTCGCCACGTCCGGGGTGCGCAGCTCCACCTCGTACGCGTCGGCGATGGGCCCCGACGAGGCCTGCTGCATGGATAGCAGGACGTCATGCCCGCCCGGATAGGGCAGCACGGTAAACGCCGCGACCCACCAGCCATCAGCCGCCAGCATGGCGGCCGCCTGCCACAACTCGGCCGGGTCCGGATCGACGATGTCGAGGTCGCCGGCGGCCCGCACCACGCCGACGGGGTAATGGGCGGCGATCACCGGGCCTTTGACCAGATGCGCGGTCGGGGCGACCACGCGCAGCCGCGCCCAGATCCCGGCGTAACGGTCGGCCCGATCGCGGTACGCGTCAAGCTCGGCTCGCTGGCTGGCGTCGAGGGCATGGCCCTCGGTCGCCCAGCAGCTCAGCAACGTGATAGCGAGCTTGTGGCTGGGCGACCGCGATGCGTCAAGCAGCGCATGAAAATCCACAGTGGACGACACGCCCCGGCTCACCAGCAGTCGCCGGATGACCGCCGAGCTGACATCCATACAGTGGGCCACCCTGCTCGGATCACGGGACGTCGAAGCGACCCCGGGTTGGGCGAAGGTTGACTACCGGCGGGGCTTCTTCGGCTTGGTTACGCGGACGACCTTCAAGGATTCCACGACTTCTCCTGGCTGAACAGAGGGCTAATCCGGCAACGTACTGGGTCTACCGGCGGGGCTTCTTGGACTTGGTCGTCGTCACGCGGACGGCCTTCATGTTCTTCACGGCACCTCCTGAGCGTGTGGCGTTGAGCCTGTTTCGTTAGGTCTGGCGAGACTACCGACGGGGCTTGCTCGGCTTCACGACCACGCGGACCTTCTTCAGCGACACCATCATGGTGGGCCTCCTACGGTGATGAACCAGACACTATCGGCAGGCTAACTGCGCCCAAAAGGTCATGTCAATGTCAGTCATCAATGAATCTGCTTGCCCGGCGGCCGTCCCACGCCGATGATTGCCCAGTGTCAGAAGGGTTTCTGGTCAGCCTCTGTGGCCTCGACGGTGCCGGCAAGACCACCCAGGCCCGCCGGCTCGGCCGGTGGCTCGATGAGCTCGGCGTGCTCGCCGCCCTCGAGGCGCGCGAGGGTCCGGGCATCGTGCGCCAGGTGCTGCAGACGCTCGCGGACCGGTCCGGCCTGGCCGAGCATGCCGACCTGCTCGGGCCCGACCAGACCCACCTGGTCAAGGCGTTCATGCGGCTGCGCGACTGGACCGAGACCGTGGTGCCCGGGCTGGCGCGGCCCGGGTTCGTGGTGACCGACCGGGCACCGGTCTGCCACTACGCCGCCGTTCGGGCCGATGGCGCCAGCAACGAGGGTGTGCTGCGGCAGGTGCTGGGCCTGCTGCCCGTCCCCGATCTGGTGATCTATCTGCAGGTGGCGCCGGCCGACGCGTACGCCCGCCTGACCGCGCGCGGCCACAGCGCCGAACGCCTGGCCTATCTCATCGCCAACGAGCAGGCCTACCGCGGCCTGCCCGAGTTTCCGGAGTTCGTCGCCGTCGACGGCACCGGCGATGTGGACGCGGTGCACCGGGCCGTCCGGAACCAGCTCACGGCGCGCTGGCCGGCGCTGACCGCGGGCCTGCCCCAGCCGGCGGCCCGGGGCTGACCCAGCCGCGGGCGAGCAGGCCGCGCAGGAAGTCGGCCGCGGCCGGTAGCGGCAGCTCGATCTGCGCGCTCGCCGCGGCGTGGGCGAGCACCCCGTCACCGTCCCGGCGACCGTCCACGGCCAGCGCCACCGCGGTCATCCAGGCATACCCGTCGGGGTACGCGTCGAGGAGCCCGTCGATCGAGCCGCCGCGCAGCGCGCGCAGGTTCCACGGACCGGGCCAGGCGCGCACCAGGGCCACGCCGGTCAGTTCCGGCACCATCGCCTCGGGGCGGGCGACCGGCGGCAGGGCCACGGCCAGGCTGTCGACGAGCCGGCCGAGCCGGGCCCGGTGATCGGCGCAGCGCCCGGCCACGCTCGGGTGTTCGGCGGCGAGCCGGGCCAGCCCGGCCTGCCCGGCCGCGCCGAGCGCGCGCACCGTGGCCGCGCCACGGTCGGCGTCGTAGGGGCTCAGCCGGTCCGGGCGGGCCACGGGCGCCAGCTGCGCCCGCCGGGCCGCGGCGACCACCCGGTCACCGGCGAGTTGCAGGGTCCGGTCGGCGATCGCCTCGAGCCGCGGGCCGCCGCCGAGCAGCCAGCCACCGGCGAGCCACAGCAGGTGGGCGACCCGGGCGACGCAGCCGGCGCTGACCCGGGCCAGCTCGTCGCGCGAGCTGTGCCGGTCAGGGTCGGGCCAACCACCGAGGGCCGCGGCCGGCACCGGTTGCGGTGCGTCGGCGAAGAGCAGATGGTCGCTCGCCCCCACGAACGGCGTGTGCTGGCGCGGCCAGCTCGGCAGGGCCACCGCGCCCGTATACGAGCCCACCGGCGGGCTCAGCTCGTCCGCGGCGAGGTCCAGCGCGGCCGGCAGCGGACCGGCGAGGTGATCCGGCGGAGCCTCGATGATCAGCGGTAGCTCGGGCCGGCCGACCATGTCGACGCTGACCGCGAACGCCGGTCGTCGGCGCCGGGAGAGCAGATCGTGCGCGTACGCCGCGGCCCCGACCATCTCCGGCGCCCACAGCAGGTGCAGCGCGGGCGCGTCCGGGCCGGCGCGGCCGATGGCCCGGCCCAGCGCGAGCAGCGCCGCCACGCCCGAGGCGTTGTCGTTGGCGCCCGGCGCCGGATGGCACAGGTGGGCGGCGAACAGCGCCGACCGGGCCGATGCCGCACCGGTGGGGGCGGCCAGCACGAGCGGCATCGCCGCGGGGGGCGCGTGCTCCGCCTCGACCAACACCGGGTCTCCGGCGGCGAACGCGGCCCGCAGCTGCTCGGCCTGGCGGGCGGAGACGCTGAACGCGACCAGGGGGCAGCCGTCGGGCACCTCCAACCGGTCGAGCACGTCGGCGTCGTCGCCGCGGGCCGGCGACTCCCGGGCGAAGCCGAGCGCACCGGCCGCGGCGAGCCGCGACACCAGCGCCGGTCCGGCCCGGCCCGGCCCCACGAGCACGAACCGGTCGCGCAGGTCGCCCTCGAGCGCGAGCGCGGCCGTCGTCGGCGGACGCGATGCGCTGCCCCTGGCCAGGCACATCGGGGACTGCGGGTAGGCCACCACCGGACGCGGCGGTGAGCCGTCGCGCGGCTGGACCGCCAGCCGCGCCCGCACCGGCGAGCCGGCGAGCGGCATGGCGTATGTCCACCATCGACGGTCGGGATCCGCCGGGTACCACCGCAGCTGCACCTGCAGGCCGGCCGCCTCGGCCCGCTCGGCGACGAGCTCGGCCGCCCGGGCCAGCCCGGCGCTGCCCTGCAGCCGGTCCAGCGAGGTCAGTGCAGCGAGGTCGGCCTCGACCGGCCCTACGTCGATCATGCCAGCAGGGCGAGCGCGCGCTGCCACCGCTCGTCGGCCAGCGGCACCACGAACCGCCAGGACGGGTCGTCGACCGCCGCACAGGGCTTGCCGGCCACCCCGGCCGCAGCCAAGCGGGCGGCACCGGCGGCGTCGACGCAGACCCACGGCACGGCCGGGTGACCGGCCCGGGCCGGCACGCCGAACCGGGCCAGCAGCGCGACGAACTCCGGCTTACGGACCCGCACCCGGGCCCGCAGCGGGTCCAGCCGCGTCGGGTCGGCCAGCACGTCGGCGGCGAGGGCGAGCGAGAATGCCGAGACCTGCAGGGGCGGGACGTGCCGGCGCAGCCAGGTCGTGGTGTCCGGGCTGGCCACCGCCCACCCGACCCGCAGCCCGCCCAGTCCGTACCCTTTGGACATTCCACTGAAGACAATCACGCCCGGGGTCACCGCGGCCCAAGGACCGAGGCGGTCGGCCGGGTCGAGGTAGGCACCGTAGGACTCGTCGATGACGAGCAGCGCGCCGCGGGCGGCGCACGCCTGGGCCAGCCGGTCCAGCGCATCGGTGGCCGCAACCGTGCCGTCGGCGGCCGGTCGGTCGAGGCAGACCACCGCGCCCGGATCGACCGAGGGCTCCTCGACCGTCTCGACGACCCGGACCGGGCTGCCGGCCCGGGCCGCCCAGTACGGCAGGTCCGGGTGGCCGGTCGCGGCGGTGACCACCGCCGCGGCGCCCGCCCCGAGGCCGAGCGCGGCGAGCAGCGCGGTGACCCCGGCGCCAGCGGTAAGCGTGCCGGACGGCAGACCCAGGCACGGCGCGAGCCGCGCCTCCCCGTACGGGTCGTCGACGTGATAGTCGCGCGCGCCGGCGAGCCCGAGCCGGGCCGCGACCGCCGCGAACCGGTCCTCCGGCGGTGGGTCCTGCAGCTGCGGCTCCTCGATGATCCAGCGCAGGTCCAGCCGCACCGGTTCGGCGGCCGGCGGCCCGGCCGGACGGGCCAGCGGCGCCGGCGCGAGCGCGTGCCGGCGGGCCACGTACTGCAGGTACCGCGTGCCCAGCCCGACCGGGGCGTCGACCTCGAAGTCGGCGTCCTCGGCGAGCACATCGAAGCCGGCCACCCGCAGCAGCCGCCGGACCTCGGGCGGATGGTAGAGCCGGATGTCGTGCTCGATCGGCCCGTCGGGTGCGCTGGTGCGGCCCCGGCTGCGCCCGCTGGCCACGTCGTAGCCGCGCTCGAAAACCCGTTCAGCGCCGTCGATGCAGGCCTGGGCCCGCGGCGCGTAGTTGTTCAGGATCCAGGCCGGGTTGGTTACGTCGAGGATCAGCACACCGCCTGGGCGCAGCGCCACGCGTACGCCCTCGAGCAGGGCCAGCTGGTCGGCCTCCCGGCCCCAGCCGAACGACTGCAGGCAGATCGCCGCGTCCAGCGACCCCGGCCGCACCGGCAGGCCCTGGAACAGGTCGGCGCAGACAAAGCGCGGTGCCGGCGCCGGTTCGCGCGCTGCTGGCGCCCACTCGTAGCGGCGCCGCGCCTCGGCGAGCACGTCGGTGCGGCAGTCCACCCCGAGCACCGACCAGCCCTTCTCGGCCAGGGCGCCGGCGTGACGGCCGAGCCCGCACCCGGCGTCCAGGAGCCGACCGGACGCCGGTAGCCGGGCGGTGAGGTAGGCGACTTCCCGTCCGGTCCGCTCGGCGGTGTACTCCCAGTCGGCGATCGGCCAGTAGGTGGGGCGCATGAAGCGCCGATGCCAGGGTTGGGTCACTGGTCGACGAACTCGCCCATGGCGAAGATGTGGCACACGTCGCAGAGGCCCTTGGGGTTTCCGGTGCCGGGCTGCGGTAGGTAGGCCGCACCGCAGACGCGGCACTCGTCGTGGGGCTCCAGCACGATCCGGTCGGCGATCGAGCGGTAGGCGTCGAAGACGTAGTAGTCGATGGCGGGCCACAGGTCGTAGAGGTGGTCGGCGACCGCGTACGCCAACGACCGCTCGGCCGGCCCGGTGGTGAACCGTCCCGGGGTGCCCTGCCGGTTCAGCTCCGGCGCCACCAGCTCAAGGTAGAGGGTGAGCTCCTTCTTGGTAATGCGGTAGAGCGGAAAGACGTAGTCGAGCTCCCCCACCCGCCGGCGCGGGATGCTGCCCATGGTGAAGCCGGAGGTCAGCCAGGTGACCACGGTGGCCAGCAGGTCGTCGGAGTTGAGGCCGAGCATCACGGTTCGGATGCCCCGCCGCTGCGCGACCGTCTCCACCATGCGCCGCATCACATGATGCGTGATGATCATGATAAGTTCGGCCGACCGGCTGGCCGCCACCTCGTTCATGACCGCGTGGAAGCTGCGGTTGAGGTGGAAGGTCTCCTGGATCTCGTCGGCGTCGACGATGACCTGCTCGATGCCGAGCGAGGCGGCCACGTCCTGAGCGGCCTTGAACGTCGCCGGCTCGTCCCAGTCGGGCAGACCGGTCACCGTGACGGCGGTCAGGGGGCAGCGACCGAGCGTGTCCTGGCAGCGCTCGAGCAGGGCCAGGAACGCCACGCTGTCCCGCCCGCCCGACAGGCCCACGATGGCCGGCATATCCGGGCCCAGCAGCCGGTCGGTCTGTACGGAGCTGGCGAATGTCTGCTCGATGTAGGTCACGAAGCTGGTCGCGTCCAGGTGCTCGGTCTGTACCTCGACCTTGCCGTCGCGGTCGAAGAGGGCCGACTTGGCGTAGACCGGCGGGTTCGCGCTCGGCAGCACCCGCTCCGGTGGCCGCCGCACCACATCGAGGTCGTAGTGGCGCACCTGGTGGATCTCCACGTGGTCATCCGGACCGATCACCGCTACCCGCTCGGCGACCATCTCACCGTTGATCGTGGTGAGCACGGCGTTGGTCGGGATGCCGTGCGCGCGCAACAGGTCGCGTACGGTCATCCCCACGGTCAGCGGCAGCGTCTCCGCGATCCCGGTCTTGGTGAAGAAGACGGCCGACGGCACGATGCCTCCTCGGTGGTGTGGGGTGGTTACTCCGGTTGCCAGACTGCCAGCGGGACGAGCACCTCGTCAGCTGTCATGGAGCCGTGCTCGAACGCGGCGGTGGGGTCGGCAGCCGGGAAGTCCGGGCCCCGGGCCAACAGCACCACCTCACCCAGGCGGCGGGCACCGACCGAGCCGGCCCGCACCAGACCCAGCCGCGCCAACCGCTCCGGCGTCGTCACCACCGCCGTGGGCAGCCGGTCGGCGAGCCAGCCCACCAACCGGTCGCGCTGGCCCGCGTGCGGATACAGCCAACGGACCCGACCCGCGCCCCCGGCGGGCAGCCGGCACCAGCGGGGTGAGTCGGCCTCCGCCCAGGTCGCCAGCGTGGTGGCGGTGGGCGCGCTGGAGGCCAGGCCGTGGTCGCTGTAGAGCAGCACGGCGACGCCTTCCCGGCTCATCTGGCCGGCGAACGCGTCGATGG
>JBLNGJ010000229.1:0-6660 GCA_050264675.1 Micromonosporaceae bacterium | reverse complement strand
GGCTGGGCTGGAGCGGGCCACCATGCTCGGCGAGCCCCGACCGGTCGATGACAATGAGGTCGGCACGGCCGAGATCACCACTCGCGACGTGGCGCGGGGGGCGTACGACCATTACCTGGAGAAGGAGATCGCGGACGCGCCGACCTCGTTCCGCAAGAGTTTGCGCGGGCGAATCGCCGACGACGGCGAGCGGCTCACCGTGGGGCTGGGCGAGTCGGCCCTGCCGGCGGCGCTGCGGGAACGCTTCGCCAGCGGCGAGATCCGTGAGATCGTCTTCGTCGGTCAGGGTACGGCCGCGGTGGCCTGCCAGGGCATCGCCGGCGTGGTCCGGCCGCTGCTGCAGCCAGCCATCACGGTCGAGGCGATGCCGGCCACCGAGCTCTCCGCCTGGGCGCTGCGGCCGGACATGTCGTCGGTCTGCGTGGTCGCGGTCAGTCAGTCCGGCACCACCACCGACACCAACCGGGCGGTCGACATGGTGCGCGCCCGCGGCGCCGCCGTGCTCGCGGTGGTGAACCGGCGCGACAGCGACCTGGTGTACAAGGCCGACGGTGTGCTCTACACCTCCGACGGTCGCGACGTGGAGATGGCGGTCGCCTCGACCAAGGCCTTCTACTCCCAGGCGGCCACCGGCACCCTGCTCGGCCTGCAGATCGCCCAGGTCTGCGGCCGGCTCTCGCCGGAGCTGGAAGACCTGATGCTGCATGCCCTGCAGGAGCTGCCCCAGCAGCTGGAGGCGCTGCGCGCCCTGGTGCCGACGATCGCCCAGATCGCCGAAGTGGCGATCGGGTACCCGTACTGGGCCGTGCTCGGCTCGGGCCCGAACCGGGTCGCCGCCGAGGAGAGCCGGATCAAGCTCTCCGAACTGTGCTACAAGACCATCTCCACCGACGCGGTCGAGGACAAGAAGCACGTGGACCTCTCGGCCGAGGCCTTCGTGCTGACCTGCGCCGCCGGTACGCCCCCGGGCCAGCTGCGCGACCTGGCCAAGGAGGTGGATATCCTCGCGGCGCACCGCAACCTGCCGGTGCTCGTGGTGGACGAGGGCATCGACCTGCCCTGGGCCACCGAATGGGTCATCCGGGTGCCGCCGGCCCACCCAGCCTTCGCCTGGATCCTCAGCACCGCGGCCGGGCACCTCTTCGCCTACCACGCCGCCCGCGCCATCGACCGCCGGGCCGATCCGTTGCGGGAGGCGCTGGCCGCGCTGGAGGCATCGGTGGACGCCGGGCTGACCAGCCTCGACGAGCTGGACGGCGCGGTCGACGGGCTGCATCACTTCCTCGCCGAGGCGGCCCGCGGCAGCGTGCGCGGCGTGCTCACCAGCGATGTCGCGCTCGGGCTGACCCACGCCGCGGCGTTGCTGCGCCGGGGGGCGGCCGCCCGGGCCGAGCTTCCGGTCGAGATCGCCGACCCGGTGGAGTTCGTCCGCGAGCAGCTCACCGCCGCCGTCGACGAGCTCACCCGGTCGATCGACTCGGTCAAGCACCAGGCCAAGACGGTGACCGTCGGCACCTCGCGGGGCGACTCCGACCTGCTGGACAACGCGCTGACCGTGGCCGTGGTCGAGGCCGGCGGTGACCCGTCCGTGCTGAGCTACCCGGTGCTGCTCGCGCTGCGCGCCTTCGCCCGCGTGGTCGACCGGGTCGAGGGCACCACCCGCTATCAGATCGGCCGGTCGCCGGGAACGACCACGCTGCGGGTCACCCGGAAGACCGGGGTCGCGCGCGAGCTGGCCAGCCGGGCCGACGCGGGCGCGGAGCTGAGTGGGTCCAAGCGGCTCGCCGTACGCTCGGGCGCGATCCGCTTGGTCCGGGGCGCTCGCGACGGCCGGCTCGTGCTCATGGTTCCCGAGCAGACCAGCGGGCGGGTGCACGCGCTCACCCTGGTCCACGTGGCTCTGGTTGAGCGGGCCACCCCGGCGCACCTGATGGAGGTGCTCGAGCTCACCGGGCGGCTGGAGGAGATCCGGGCCGCGATCACCGAGACCGACGCGCCATTCGCCGCGGCGGCACTGGTGGCGTTGCCGGTCGAGACCGTCCTCATCGGACCGGTGGAGCAGGTGGTCCGGGGCGTCACCGGATCGTCGTGACCCTTGGTCCGAGGGGTGGCAGCACCTCTGGTCAGAGAGTTGCGGTCACCTTGGTGATGCCCTGGGGACGGTCCGGGTCCTCGCCGCGGGTCAGCGCCATGGCATACGTCAGCTGCTGCAGCGGCAGGATGTCCAGCAGCGGTCCGTAGCGTTCGTCGACCGCGGGCACCGGCAGCCGGGCGGTGCAACCGTCCACATCAGAGGATGCCACCGCGACCACGTCCGCCCGGCGCTCGCGTAGCTTGGCCACGACGGCACGCATCGCCGTCCCGCCCGGGCCGCCGCCGACGACCGCCAGCACCGGCACATCGGGGGCGGTGATCGCGAGTGGGCCGTGCAGGAGGTCGGCGCCGGAGTAGGCCAGCGCTGGCACGTACGACGTCTCCATGATCTTGTGGGCCGCCTCCCGCGCCGTGGGATAGCCGTAGCCGCGGCCGGTCGTGACCAGGCTGCTGGCGAACCGGAACCGGGTGGCCAGATCGGCGGCCGTGCGGTCGGCCAGCGTCTTCCCGGCGAGGTCGGGCAGGGTGTCGAGAAGGGCCCGTTCGACCGGCGGAAGCTGCCCGTTGCCGGCCCGGACGCCCTCAACGATCATCAGCAGCGCGAGCAGCTCCGCGGTGTAGGTCTTGGTGGCCGGCAAGGCCCGCTCGGGCCCGACGGAGAGGTCGACCAGCAGCTCGGCCACGTCGGCCAGGGCAGAGTCGGGTTCGTTGGTGATGGCCAGGGTCACCGCGCCGGACCGGCGGGCCGACTCGACCACCTCGCACAGATCGGGCGACCGGCCGCTTTGGGACACGCCGATCACCAGGGCGTGCGAGTAGTCCGGATGGGCGCCGAAGAGGGTCGTGGTGCTCGGCGATGCCAGCCCGGCCGGCATACCGAGGCGGATCTCGCACAGGTACGCGCCGTAGAGGGCGGCGTGGTCGGAGCTGCCGCGGGCGGTGAGCACGACATGGCGGAAGCCGCGCCGTCCGATCTGGGCGGCGACCTCGGCGATGCGGGCCGAATGCGAGGGGTCGAGCAGGCGGGCGTAGGCCTCGGGTTGCTCGGAGATGTCGGCGGCCATGCCCGACCCGGGTGTGTCCACGGCTCGACCCTCCTGCTCGATCCTGCGCGAATCGATGCTGCCTTGTGCTCATTCTTGCAGAGAACAGTTAAGTTTCACAACAGATTGCGCAGCGCCTGGGGTGGTGGCGCGCACCGCGGCCGCCCGGATCGGACAACGTTCAGGAACGAGCCCCCATCACCCTCCTCGGCTGTGGGGGCTCGATCCCGAAACATGCCCGTGGGCGCCTACGAGTGTTGCGCCGCGTCGCAGGCGCGGGCGGCGATCGCCCGCTGGAGATCGTCGCGCCGGTCGCCGACGAGCCGGCGCAGCGGTACCGGCGGGTCGCTCTCGGCCAACCACCGGTTGGTGCGCTCGAGCAGCTGCGAGCTCACCTGGTGGCTCGGGTAGGCGAGGCTGGCGAAGATGCGGGCGGAGAGGAACTCCCATTCCCGCCAGACCTGGTCGAGCCGCTCGAAGTACGGCTCCACGAACGGCGCGGTGAGCGCGGTCTGGGCCGGGTGCTGCAGGCAGAGCGCGACGACCCGGCGCACGTTCATCTTCGTGGCCGGGTCCGACAGGAGTGACCACGCGGCCGCCTTGGCCTCGGCGGTGGGGATGAGCGCCCGAGCCATTGCCGCCCCGTTCTCCCCGTTAGTGGTCGGGTCGGCGCGCGCCTCGGCCTCGATCTCGGCCGGGCCGACCGCTCCGCCCGCCACCAATGCCTGCAGCATGTCCCAGCGCAGGTCGGCCTTGATCTCCAGCCCGTCGGGCACCGCCTCGCCCCGCAGCCAACCAGCCACTGTGGACAGATCCGCCTCCGAGCGGGCGGCCCGGGCGAACGCCTTCGCCCAGGTTCGCTGCGACGCCGACCGGTTCTGCGCGGTCGCCCGGGCCGCATCGGCCAGGCACTGCCAGCCCACCGGCGCCCACTCGGGATCGGCGTAGAAGGTGAGCGCGGCCTCGGCATGCCCGAGCGTGGTGCGCACCAGGTTGGCGCTGGACTCCTTCGCCTGGGCCGTGGTCACCAGCGGCAGGTACTGCCGGACCGGGATCTCGGCGTCGCGCACCATGTCCCAGACCATGGCCCAGCACAGCGCTCGGGCCAGCGGGTCGGTGAGGCTGGCGAGGTCGTCCAGGACGGTGCGGGTCGAGCGTTCGTCCAGGCGCACCTTCGCGTACGTCAGGTCGTCATCGTTGAGCAGCAGGAGGTCGGCCGCGCGTACGCCGGTCAACTCCGGCACCGCGGTGCGGGCGCCGCTTACCTCGAGCTCGACCCGGTCCCGCCGGACCAGCGCGTCGCCCTGCCGGTCGAACAGGCCGATGGCCATCCGGTGCGTACGCAGGGTCGGGTGCTCGGGCGGGGCCTCCTGGCGCACGGCCACCGCCGCGTAGCGTCCGTCCTGATCCACCTCGACATCGGCGCGCAGCGTGTTGACCTGGGCGGTCCGCAGCCACTGGGCGGCGAACTCACGCACCGGCTTGCCCGAGGCCGCCTGCAGGGCGCCGAGCAGATCGTCCAATGTGGCGTTGCCCCAGGCGTGCCGGGCGAAGTAAGTGTGCAGCCCGGTGGCGAACGCCTCGGCGCCGACGTAGGCGACGATCTGCTTGAGCACCGCCGCGCCCTTGCCGTAGGTGATCCGGTCGAAGTTGACCGACACCGCCTCAATGTCGGCGACGTCGGTGCTCACCGGGTGGGTGGAGCTGAGCTGGTCGCCTTCGTAGCCTTCGGCCTTCCATTCACCGAGGAACGCCGACCAGGCCACCTCGCCGAAGCGCCGGTTGGCCGAGAGGGCCCAGGCCGCAGCCCAGGTCGCGAACGACTCGTTGAGCCACACGTCGCCCCACCAGCGCATGGTGACCAGGTCACCGAACCACATGTGGGCCATCTCGTGCAGCAGCACCATGGCCCGGAACGCGAGCTGGGCCTCGGACGGTGCGTCGCGGAAGAGCCCCTGGTGGTCGGCGAACGTGACGCAGCCGAGGTTCTCCATGGCGCCGCTGAACTCGGGCACGAACACGTGGTCGTACTTGTTCAGCGGGTAGGGGACGCTGAAGTTGGCCTGGAAGAAGTCCAGGCCCTGGGCGGTGACGTCGAAGAGCTGATCGGCATCCAGGTGCGGCGCGAGCGAGGCGCGGCAGAACAGGCCAAGAT
Source organism: Micromonosporaceae bacterium (assembly GCA_050264675.1). GTDB lineage: Bacteria > Actinomycetota > Actinomycetes > Mycobacteriales > Micromonosporaceae > JBLNGJ01. The sequence continues at coordinate 1,368 of JBLNGJ010000229.1, read as the reverse complement.
CGATGCCGTCATGGGTCCGCCGCACCTCGTGGTACGGCCCGGCGCAGAGCACGTTGATGTAGGTGCTCATCGGCGGTGTCTGTGCGAAGTGGACGATGCGGGAGCCCTCCGGGCCGGGCTCGTCGCGCTCGATCGCCATGGTCGAGACCGCCCGCCAGCCGGCCGGCACGGTGACGTGCCAGGTGAACCGGGCCTTGAGGTCGGGCTGGTCGAAGCAGGCGAAGACCCGCTGGGCGTCGGAGGTCTCGAACTGGGTATAGAGATAGACCTCCCCGTCGGCCGGGTCGACCGCGCGGTGCAGGCCCTGCTCGGTCGGGCAGTACGGGAAATCGGCATCGAGGACGAGTGTGTTCTCAGCCGCGAGCCCGGTCAGGCGCAGCCCTTCGTCGGCTGACCATCCCGTGGTGTCGACCGGTTTGCCGTTGAGGGTCGCCGACCGGATCGACGCCGCGCCGGCCTCCAGGAAGGTCTCGGCGCCGGGCTCGGCACAGCTGAAGTGGATCTCGGTGGTGCTGTGGAAGCTTCCGCTGCCGGCCCCGCCGGCGCCGTCGGTCACGTCCAGGACGATGTCGTATGTGCTGACGTTGAGCAGGCGGGCGCGCTCGGCGGCCTCGGCTTGGCGCAGATTTCGGGCACCGGACATTCCGCGAGTCTCCCACGAACCGCTCGGGTCAGCCTCGTCGCATCTCGGCGGCTCGCAGCAACGGCCGCACCTCGCCGTCGGGGCCAAACCGGAAGCCGAGCGCCCACCGGCCGAACTGTTGCGTCCGCTTGTCGGGATGGTCTTTCAGCGCCTCCAACAGCTCCTCCGACAGGTCCGGCTCGTCCCGGCGCGTGCGTGGCGCCGCGGTGAATGTCAGCAGGTACGCGATGGCGCGAGCGATCGGCCACCGCGACGGTTCGCGGGTAAGGTCGTTCTTCGCCGCCGTGCGTTTCAAGGACCGCACGCCGCGGATCTGCACATCCGGAATGTCCCTGACCGCACTTGCCCTCAATGTGACCCCCGGCGCTCTTGCGCCGGGCGGCTTCAACGGGCCCGTCAAGACGCTGGCGATGGTGACCATGCTCGTGTTCGCGGCCGGCACCGCGCTGTTCGAGCTGCTGCACCGGTCAGCGCTGCGGGCCGGCCGAGAGATCGAGCAGCCCCGACCGCAGTACCGAACCCGGGACCGCCGCGAGCCGGGCGGCCAGCGCGCGATGCGCCGTTCGCCGCACCAGAAAAGGGTGTCTGATCAGGAAGGAGCTGGGTCGTGACCACCGACATGACCACCGCACTTGCCGAGCTTCGGGTCGCACGTAATGCGCTCGACCACGCCATTCAGTCCACCGAGGAAGCAGCCCAGGTCGCGCCCGACCCGGGCCACTCCA
>JBLNGJ010000228.1:0-3512 GCA_050264675.1 Micromonosporaceae bacterium | reverse complement strand
ATACGAACGTCCGCGGGCGGCGAAAACGACCGCGTGATGCGGGCAGATGCTCGGCCGCAACACCAGATCGTCGTCGTCGGGCATCGAGGCGAACATGTCGCCGGCGAAGTGCGGCAGGTGTCCGGAGCGCTCGTACATCTCCCGCTTGGCCAAGGGTGGTGAGTTGACATGTTGGTAACCGGCGAGACGTTCCTCTTCCCGGATGTAGGACTCAACGGCGTGGCGGGCAGCCGCGCCGGCCGGCAGCCAGATCGGCAGGCCGGCGCCGACCAACGGATGGGAACAGAACAGTTCCAGGTCGCGGCCGAGCTTACGGTGGTCGATCATCGTGCTCTCCCTTGTGGACTTCGGGCCGCGGGGCGAGCAGGCGGGCGGGGTACAGCACACGGCCCCGGCGCAGGTTCGCCCGGGGCCGTTTCGTGACGTATCAGGTCAACGCCGCAGCGCGCCGGGGTGTCCCGGCGTCGTCGTGCCAATCGCGTGACCGCTCATGCCGCCCAGGTTAGAGTCCCGCCCCGATCACCGCCACCGGGTTTCCAGGCCGGCGCCGGCCCTAGATGAACTCGGCCTGCATGAGTTGGCGGGCGGCCTCGGTCAACGAGCCGGACAGCGACGGATAGATCGTGATCGTGTGGGCCAGGTGGGCCACGGTGAGGTGGTTCTCCACCGCGAGGGCGATCGGCAGGATCAGCTCGCTCGCCTGTGGCGCCACGACCACACCCCCCACCACGAGCCCGGACGCCGGCCGGCAGAACAGCTTGACGAACCCGTCGCGCAGGTCGGCCATCTTGGCTCGGGCGTTGCCGGCCAGCGGCAGCGTCACCGTGCGGGCCGGCACCCGGCCACTGTCCACATCCGACTGAGAGATACCGACGCTCGCCAGTTCCGGGTCGGTGAAGACGTTGGCCGAGACCGTCTGCAGTCGAAGGGGCGCGACCGCCTCGCCGAGCGCATGCCACATCGCGATCCGGCCCTGCATGGCGGCGACCGAGGCCAGCGCGAGCACGCCGGTGCAGTCGCCGGCCGCGTAGATGCCGGGCACGGCGGTGCGCGAGACCCGGTCGACGGTCACGTAGCCACCTTCACCCACGTCCACGCCGTAGCCGCGCAGGTTCAGCTCGGCCGTGTTCGGCACCGAGCCGACCGCCATCAGCGCGTGCGAGCCGGTGACGGTCGCCCCACCGACGAGTTCGACGACGACCCCGTCGCCCGTTCGCCGCACCGCCGCCGCTCGAGCGTTGGAGAGGATCGTCATGCCGCGCGAGCGGAACACACTCTCGATCGCGGTGGCCGCGTCCGCGTCCTCATGGGGCATGACCCGGTCGCGGCTGGAGACGAGCGTGACCTCGACGCCGGCGGCGAGGTAGGCGCTGGCGAACTCCGCGCCGGTGACCCCGGAGCCGATGACAACGAGCCGCTCGGGCAGGCCCGGCAGGTCATAGACCTGGCGCCAGGTCAGGATGCGTTCCCCGTCCGGCTCGGCGTCGGGCAGCACCCGCGGGGTGGCTCCGGTGGCGATGAGCACGGTACGGGCGGCGATCGTGTAGGGCTTGCCCCCGGCCGGTTCGACCAGAACCTGGTGGGTGTGACCGATCGTGTCCTCACCGAGGCGGGCCCGGCCGGCCACCAGCTCCACGCCAGCCTTGGCAAGCTTGGCTGCGATGTCGGCCGACTGGGCCAGGGCCAGGCTCTTGACCCGCCGGTGCACCACGTCGGCGTCCAGCGCCACCGCACCGGTGACCCGTACGCCGAGGTTCTCGCTGCCATTGACGGCAGTGACCACATCGGATGAGGCGATGAACGTCTTGGACGGAACGCAGTCGGAGAGCACGCAGGCCCCGCCAGCACCGTCGGTCTCGATCACGGTCACCTCGGCGTCAAGCTGCGCCGCGACGAGCGCGGCCTCGTAACCGGCCGGCCCACCGCCGATGATCACTATCCGGTGCATGGGGTGCACCTCCCTCCCGTGGTTACGGACCGTCGCATTCTCCCTCACGCCCTTTGGGACTATCGTCATCGCCGTGCGTCTCTACGCCGCGTACGGCTCTAATCTGGATCCCGGACGGATGCGGGCATACTGCCCACATTCTCCGCTCGTGGGAACCGGGTGGATCCAGGGCTGGCGGCTCACCTTCGCCGGCGAGGATCTGCTCGGCTACGAAGGTGCGGTGTGCACGATGGTCGAGTCGGACAACGACGCCGAACGGGTTTTTGTTGCCCTGTATGACGTTCACCCCCACGATGAGCTGCTCCTCGACGAGGTCGAGGGCGTGGTCGCCGGCACCTACCGCAAGCTGCACCTGCGGGTCGCCACGCTGGACGGCGAGGTGACCGCGTGGGTCTACGTCTTCACCGGGTACGAGGGTGGCCTGCCCACCGCGTGGTACCTGTCCGAGATCGCCGGCGCCGCCCGCAAGGCCGGTGCGCCCGACGACTACGTGGAGGCGCTGCGCTCGCGGCCGACCCGGACCACGGACGCCTGACCGCCCGGTCGGCGGTGAAAGCAGGGGCACCGTATTAACGTTTCCGGTATATGACGGTGCCCCTGCTTTCCTTCCTAGCCGGCGCCGGAGGCCGATTCGACCGCGACCGCGAGCAGGCCAACCAGCTCGACCCGCTCCGGCACGGTCAGGGCTGCGTACGCCGGCCCCGCCAGCCGGTCGGTGAGCGCCTCAGCGTAGGCGTGACGACGGATCAGCGGAGTACGCGCCGGAAACGGCGGCGCCCAGCCGAGAGCGATCGCCTCGGCCTCCCCGTCCGGCTCGGCGATGAGCGCCTCGACCGGGGTGAGCCCACAACACCGCACCGCGAGCAGCCGGGCGCCGGCCCGGTGTTCGCGCAGCAGGTGGATGAGGACGGCAGCGCGGGCGCCCGGCCCGCCGTCCGGCATCGGCATCGCCCGCCAGGCGGCGAAGAGCGGCATGGCGCTCGCGTCCACGGCCTCGACCGCCCGCTCAGCCAGGCTCACCAGTCGGGGCAGGCCAAGACAGTTGACGAGGTTCTCGTCGCCCCAGCGGGCGCACTCGGCCAACCGGCTGGCGGCCACGTCCGCCGCGGAGACCTTGCCGGCCGCCTCCCACCCGGCCCGCACCGCGTCGGGGGCGATGAAGCCGAGCGCGGCGGCGACCGTCTCCGGGCGACAGTCCGAGCCGAGCGCACCGCCGCGGCCGGCGATCGCGAAGGCCCAGCCCGACAGTTCCAGCACCCGGGCCCGGCGCAGGGTCTTGGGCGACGTGCTCCACGCCGTGTCGAGCTCGACCACGGCCGCTTTGGCGGCGGCCGCGCACTGCTCGGGGGTCACCCAGCGATTCTGCCCGGGTCGGCCGCGTCCGGCGAGCCGAGAGCGCGGTCAGGGCAGGTTGACCGCCTCACCTGAGCTGAGCCGGGCATAGTCGCATCCGGACAGTCGGGCCATGTTCGCGTCGTAGACCGAGAAGCCGAACTCCGAAAGCATGCAGTCGTGCAGGGCCAGCGCTCGCCGGGGCGCAACCGCCCGGACGAAGTCGATCGAC
>JBLNGJ010000227.1:0-3285 GCA_050264675.1 Micromonosporaceae bacterium | reverse complement strand
CGGCGAGCCTAGGCTCGCCGGGCAGCGGCGTGGTGGATGGATGCGAGCTAAGCCAGCCGGTCACCGGCCGGTGGGTGTAGGCAGGTGCCGGAGTACGCACCGGCCTTGACGTTGATGACCTCCATGTGTGACTCGACCGAGGCGCCGCGGCAGTACATCCCGCCAAAGCCACAGCCCATGGTGAACATGCCCCAGGTGACCAGCCACGGCTCGGGCTCGCCCTCGTCGGCCGGGAAGAGCTCGGGCACCGGCCGGATCCGGCGCTGGATCACGTACGGTCCGTCCAGGGCGGCCCGGACCTGCTCCTCCCACGTCTGGTCGGTAACGTCCTCGCGCCAGCCCAGCAAGACACCGGTGCCGCCGAACAGCAGCGTCGGCTTGAGCGCCAGGTCGTTGCGGTTGGCCAGCGCGTACTCGAGCAGGTCGACCTTGCGGCCGTCCTCCAGGGTGACCGGCCCCGGCCGGACCATCCGGGTCCACGGCAGGACGCGGTCGAAGCTGGCCAGCTCCTGCGCCGAGAACAGCGGCCGGTTCGCTTCGTCCGAGAGCATCGCCATGGCGGCCTTGCTGGCGTAGATCTCCGCGTCCATGGGGGTGAAGATGCTGACCTCGCCCCGCGCTGCGGCGTCCAGGATCGGCTCCATAATCTTGGCGAGTTCTGGATCCGATGTCAGGTCGTCGAGCATGAACAGCCGCTGGATAATGTCGATCTTGTGGTCGCCGAACCAGACCCCGCCATCGCGCACCTCGAGGTGGCCGATGTGGGTCCCGTACGCCTCGACGCCCATCTCCCGTAGCCGCGCGTCGAAGTGCACGATGAACGACTCGAGGGTCTTATAGCTGCTCGGTGAGTCCGTCGTGACCAGCACCGGCTTGGCGTCACGGGGAATGCCACCCTCGTCGAACATGTTGTTGAGCTGCTCGCGCATCGTGTCGACATAGGTGAGCCCGTGGTTCGCGGCGAACTCCCCGAGCACCGGGTGGGCCAGCATCGCCCGCGCCATGTCCGACTGGTCGATGCCGCCGAGCGCGCTGCCCATGTTGTACTCGAGCACCTTGAAGCCGGAATCATCGGCGTACATGTCTGCCCGGCTCTGCACGGTGCCGCCCCGGCTGCGCTGGATCGCCGAGATCTGGATCTCGCCCATCCCGACCGCCCGGGCAAAAGCCGCCACGTCGCCGCCGTAGAGGCGGTTCGGGAGGCTGACCAGGGCGCGGCGCATGGTCTCCACGTCCTGGTACACCTGGTCGACCTCGTCGGAGCCGAGGAAGAGCGGCCGGGACAGGTACCGCCCGCCGTAGAAGGCCTGGAACCCTTCGGACTTGGACTGGGCGGCAACCAGCTCGTGCGCCGGCGTGCCGCGTCGCTTGACGTCGTCGAGATAGGCAGCGGTCAACTCAGCCCGATTCATTGTGCGGGCTCCCCCACGTTGACCGGCAGCTTGAGGATGCCTCGGAGCAGCGTGCTGGGCTCCCATCCCCGCTTGTCCTGCGGGATGAGCCGCATGTTCGGGTAGCGGGCGATCAGCTTGCGGACCGCGGTCTCCGTCTGGATCTTGGCCAACGGCTGTCCGATGCAGAAGTGCGTCCCGTGGCCGAAGCCGAGCACACCGTTGGGGTGCCGGTCCACCTTGAGCTCGTTGGCGTCCGGGCCCCAGTGCTCCTCGTCGCGGTGCGCCGACAGGATGGACAGTGCCACGATCGAGTGCTTCGGGATGACCGTGTCGCCGACGGCGACCTCTTCGGCCGTGAAGCGGAACGTCGCGATGCCCACACCGCCGTCGTAGCGGATCAGCTCGTCGATCGCGGCCGGCGTCAGCGCGGGGTTGGCCCGCAGAATCTCCATCTGGTCGGGGTTGAGCAGCAGGTTGTAGATGCCGTTGGAGACGGTGTGCTGCGAGGTGATGTGGCCGGCCACGGTGAACAGGAAGATCATGGTGATCAGCTCGTCGTCGGTGAGGTGGTCGCCACCATCGTCGCCGGCGTGGAGCAGCGCGCTGATCATGTCGTCGCCGGGGTTCTCGCGCTTGGCCGCGATCACGACCTTGCCGTACTCGAAGACGTTGCGCGATGCTGCCTCGACGACCTCTGGGTCCTGGCCGGCGCCAACGAGCGTGATCGCCCAACGCTCGAAGTTCTCCCGGTCCTCGAACGGGATGCCGAGCAGGTCACAGATGATCACGATCGGCAGTGGCTGGGCGTACTCGCTGACCAGGTCGACCTCGTCCTTGCCCCGCATCGACTCGAGCATGTCGTCGGTCAGCTGCTCGATGCGCGCCCGGAACGCCTCCATCCGCCGCAATGTGAACGCCTTGCTCACCAGGCTGCGCAGCCGGGTGTGCTTGGGCGGGTCGCTGTTGAGCATGTGCTGGGACAGCTCGTCGTCGAACCCGACGTCGGGTGTCTCGCCCTCGACGTAGGTGCCGGTGTGCCGGGCGAACATCTCGTTCATCCGCGCGCCGTCCTTGCTCACCCGCGGGTCCGACAGCAGAGCCCGGACGTCGTCGTACCGCGTAACCAGCCACACGTCGGCGCCATGCGGGAACACGACGTGGTGGACGCGTCCGGCCTTACGGTACTTCTCCAGAATCTCGTATGGACGCTGCATGAAGTCGTCGGGCACCCGCTCGAGGGCCTCGGCTACTTGGGTTGTCATTCTCGGGACCTCTCATCTGGACGCGTACCATCGGGTCAGTTGCCGCGATGCCGCGGCGACGAGCTGAAGGCGGGCGACCCCGGCGCGACCTTCACGTCAGAAGAGGCCCCAGGATGCGGCTGTTGATACACCTTCTCGCAGTCAGCGTTCATGAACGTTTGCGGCGGGAGTGGACCTTGCCGCCCGAAATCACCGTCGGCGGCGGCGCGCGTGCGACTGGACCAGTTCGGATGGATAGTGACGATATCCCAAGGCAGACTCGTCGCCGCGGTCGCGTGGTCAACGCGCGTGTGCACTCCCGGGTGAGCTGCGGGTGTGTAGGAAGACCCCGCGGCCGCCGCGGCCGTAAGAACGACGCGCTCTACCGTGCCCGGCGAACCCTGCCGCTCGGCTTCCGCAACCTCACCAATCTACATCGCCCGATCGCGTGCCCGCTCAGATCGGTCAACGGCGCACCCGATAGCGCAGGTGAAGCACCCGGTTGCTCCGAATCACCACGTCAGGATCTTCCAACAGGTGCTGCGCGTGGACCGACCCGAAGTAGCGCTTGCCGGACCCGAACACGACGGGTACGACGTCCATGCGCACCTCGTCGATCAGGCCCGCGGCAAGCACCTGGCCACCGACGT
>JBLNGJ010000226.1:0-10218 GCA_050264675.1 Micromonosporaceae bacterium | reverse complement strand
TGGATCCTGCTTGATACTACGAGCCCTGATCTACGGGCAGGTGGCCTCGCCAGCCTGCGCCGGAACGCTGACCGCGTTCCACGCCGCCTTGATGGCGTTGAAATTGGTGCAGTCGCCGGGGAACAGGTTCTTCGCGGCCTGCAGCGTCCACAGACGATACTTCGGGTAGCTGCTCTGCGAGGTCTTCATCAGCATGGCGTTGTAGAAGATCTGCAGCGCCGCCTGCACACCGATGCCGGTGACGGTGGTGTTGTTGCAGGTCGGGCTCACCGGTTGGCCCGCGGCGTTGCTGCCGATGGCGGCGAGGTAGAACCAGTGGTTGCCGGGACCGGCCGCCGCATGGACCTCCACGCGGTTGATCCGCTTCGTGTAGCAGTTGGGGTCGCCCAGCAGCGACGGGTCGTACATGTTGCGGATCGGCCCGGAGCCGACCAGGTTGATCTCCTCGCCGACCAGGAAGTCCGGCGGGTCAGCCGGGTTGTTGGCGAAGGTCTCGGTCGCGGCGCCGAACACGTCGGCAACGAACTCCTGCGTGCCGTTGCGCGAGATGCCACCGGGGGTCGTGTCGTCGATGCCGTGGCCCATCTCGTGGGCGATCACGTCGGTCGAGCCGATCCAGGCACCGGCCTGGTTGTGGCCGATCTGGACCTGCGTGCCGTTGTAGAACGCGTTGAGGTCGTTCAGGCCGACCCGGATCGGCCAGGCGCCGCCCGAGCCGTTCATGCCGTTGCGCCCCAGCCACGTGCTCAGCATCGTGGCCTCGGTCTCGGCTCCGTAGAGAGCGTCGACGCAGCCGGTCTCCTTGTTCGTGCCGACGCCGTTGCCCCAGACGTCGTCGGGCCCGCTGAACGTGGTGTTGTTCGCAGCGTCCTGGCACGGCATGTTGCTCGTCACCGGGCTGGACATGAAGAACGTTCCGCCACTGCTCGTGGTCGCGATCGTGACGTTGCCTTCCCAGTTGCCGTTGCCGGTGCCCGACATGACGCGCTCGAGCTGGTCGAGCACCCGGCCGTTGAGTGCGTCGACAGTCACGGTGCGGCGGCTCGCGCCCTGGGCGCTGGTGCCGACAACCGTCGTCTGCCACGCCAACCGGGCGGGGCCGTCGAGCGCGAACACGACCAGGTTGGTGCCCTCGACTCCGGACACGCTGCTGAGCAGCTGCCCGGCTATGGCCTCGGCCGCGGCACGGCTGAGCGACGGCGTGAGGCCGATCGTGCCGATCCGGTTCTCCTGCCCGACCGACGTGAACAGCACCTTGCCCGCGGCGTTCGTGACGACGACGAAGTCGCCGCCGACGACCGGCAGGCCACGGTAGGTCCTCTGGTACGGCACGTAGCTCAGGGCACCGGCCGTGATGACGCCGCCCTGCGCGTACGCCTCGCCCGCGCTGCCCTGGAGCACCTGCGGGTTGCTCGCGACGTGGGCCCGCGCACCAGCGGCGGCGGCCGCCGCCTGGTCGACCCGGAGCGCCGCACTGCCGGTGCCGGCGCTGGCCGGCGCCGCGACCGCGGCCACTATCAGTGATGCGACGACGGCAGTGCCTAGTGCGAGGTGCCTCTTGCGAAGCTTCACAAAGTCCTCCCTACCTGTCGTGGCAGGTAGCCACTGGAGTACATGTATATAGCAAGAATCAACAGCCGGGAAGGTGGGCGCTTCCGGTGGCTTGTGAGGCAATGTCCGGCTCAGACTGCATCGATACATGTGACAACAGGCATGAATCCGGAGCACAGTCAACGCGATGGTGGATGACGGGGCCGTTCAGATCAGAGTTTGTAGCCGAGATCGCGCAGGAGGCCGCGACGCCACGCGACGTCGGCCTCGCCCTCCACCCCGGCCGGCGTGGCTCCGTCGACCACACCGATGATGCCCCGCCCGGCCCCGGTGACGGCGACGACGACCTCGACCGGGTTGGCCGTGGCACAGAAGATCGTGCACACCTCGGGCACCGATTTGATCTGGTTGAGCACGTTGACCGGAAAGCCGTCGCGCAGAACCACGACAAAGCCGTGCCCGGCGCCGATCGCCTGCGCATTGCGGGTGGCCAACTCCACCAGGTCGTCGTCGTTGCCGGTTCGCCGGATCAGGCGGGCCCCGGACGCCTCACAGAACGCCACGCCAAAGCGCAGTCGCCCGCCCACGCCGACCAGCACCTCGTGCAGGTCCTCGACCGTCTTGATGAAGTGTGACTGACCGATAATCACGTTAACGTCGTCCGGCTTCTCGACCGGCACCGCCTCAAAGGACACGCCCGCAGCCACCCGACACCTCCTCGTCACGGCGGACCAGCACCGCCTTGAGAAGGCAACATACCGGAGCCGTCAGGCCTGTCGGCGCTTCCGCAATGGCAGTTCGCCCTAAATCGCGGCGCGATACCGTGGCGACACCGGCCAACCGTCAGCGGTTCAACAAGATGCAGTACGTGTTGACGAAGGGATCGACGATGAAGGATGCAGCGGTGGGGCTGATCGGCGCAGGCCAGCTTGCGCGCGCCCTCGCTCGCGGATGGTCCCGTCCGATCGTGTGTACCGATGCCGGCTCCGGGCGCGCCGCGGCGCTGGCCGCTGAGATGGGTGGCACGACGGCACCCGACAACCGAACACTCGCGGCGGCCGTCGATGTGGTCGTGTTGTGCCACAAGCCGGCTCAGCTCGCCACCGTTGCCGGCGAGATTGATGGCACGGCCCGCCTCGTCGTCTCGGTGCTGTCCGGCATCACCCAAGGACAACTGGGTGAGGCGTACCGACGATCACCGGTCGTTCGCGTGGCCGCAAACCTCGCAGTCGAGGTCCGTCGCGGCGTGGTGTGCCTACCCGCCACCGCGGAACCCGATCGACACTACGACTCGGTGGCCGAGCTCTTCGCCGATCTGGGGATGGTCGTTCGCGTCGCGGAGGATCGGTTCCCGGCCGTGATCGCCACGTCGGGCGTCGGCCCGGCGTACTATGCCCTCTTTGCCGAGGCCCAAGTGGACGCGGCCATCCGAGCCGGTCTTCCTCAGGACCTCGCCGCTCGTCTGGTCACCGAGACCATGCGGGGCGCGGCCGAACTGCTCGCCTCGCGCGGCCACGACACCCTGTCGCTACGGCGCGCGGTTGCCTCACCGGCGGGTCCGACGGCGCGGGGGTTGGCCGAGCTTGAGGCTCACGGCCTACGCCGGGCCGTCCTGGCGGCCACGGAGAGCGTCATGAGTGGCGGCCGGCCAACCACCTAGGCGGTCACCTCGACGTAGATGGTCTCGAGGCGGCGCAGCACCGTGTCCAAGGCCGCCACATCGGCCCGGGCTCCGGCCTGGAACGAACAGAGCTGGACGGGAGACTCGAATCCGGCCCGGGCCAGCACGTAGCGCAGCTCCTCCAAATCGTAGAGCCAGCGATGGCCGTACAGATAGAAGATCTGGTTAACCATGAACGCCCGACGTTCCGGCATCGGCGGTCCGAACCGCATCACCTGCAGGCGCCGCCGCTGCTTGGCGAAGAAGCCGTCGCCGCTCAGATACTCCCGCGCGTACTTGTGGAGATCTGGGGTGGTGAGTCGAAGCAGTCCGCCCGGAACCAAGACGCGCCGGACCTCGGCGAGCCAACCGATGGCGACGGGCGGCGGAACATGCTCGATGAGGTGCTCCGCGTACACCCACTCCACGCATCCGTCCCCGAACGGCAGTTTTTCGGAGATGTCCAGCTGGGTGAAGTAGTTGGTGCCATCGGCCCGGTACAGCGGACCGGGCACGGTGCTCATCGTGGGCGTACGCAGTCCAACCAGGTCGGTGCCGAGGCCAGCCGGGTGGGTCGTCTTGAACGCGGCGAACTCGATGCCGGTCAGGCCGATGTCCCGGAAGTCATCCCGGGTGACCGGGAGCGGCCGGGCGACCTGCTCCAGGGTCTCGCACCGGGCCAGGCGTTCGGTGAAGTCCATCAACGTGACGGCGAGCTTGTCCGGATCTTCCCAGTCCCAGCCGGCGAGCGAAGGATCCATGTTCGTCATGCGGCTAGCTCCTAGAGCAAATGGCCACCAGCAGGCTGGGCCAACCGCATCGTGGGCGGTCGCGACCAGGTCGGGTCTTTGGCACCGTGGGTCACGGCAACCATCGACTGTAGATCCTATGGCTGCGACGCAACAGGTCCGGTCGGATCGGCCGGCGCAATGGTGATGTATGACCCGGGTTGGCCGGAACTCCTCGACGGTCAGACGCGCATCCAGCGGCTGAACCAGTCGATGATCGCTTCGAACCGGGCCACCCGATGCAACGGCCGTCCGGACCGGGACAACTCGTGCCCCTCACCCGGAAAAATCAACATCTCGACCTCGGCGTCGCGCCGCTTGAGCGCCACGAAGAGACGCTGGGCCTGTTCGATCGGGCAGCGCCAGTCGTGCTCAGAGTGGATGATCAACAGCGGGACGTCGATCAGGTCCGCATAGGTCAGTGGGCTCTGCCGGGCCGCGGCAGCGGGATCCGCACCGTACAGGGCGTCGGCGAAATACCAGCCGATGTCCGAACTCCCGGTAAAGCTGTCGATGGCATTGACGGCGCGCTCGGAGACGGCCGCGCGGAACCGGGCGCCGTGGTGCGCCGCCAGCCACGTGGTCATGTATCCACCATGTGAGCCACCGAGCACGCCGACCCGGGACTGGTCCAGGTCCGGCAATCGCAACGCGGCGTCGAGCAGAGCCATGAGGTCAATGGCCGAAACTGGCCCAACGTCGCCGATGACGGCCCGACCGTGCGCCTCGCCGTAGCCGGATGAGCCGCGGGGGTTGCCCAGCACGACCGCGTACCCGGCGCCGGCGTACACCTGCGCCTCGTCAAACAGCCGCCAGCCGTATTGGGCGAACGGACCACCATGGATCAGCAACAGCACCGGGTGCGGCCCATCGCCGTTGGGCCGGACGACCCAGCCATGAACCGGGTAGCCATCCGGAGCCGCGGCGGTGAGCTCCTCGGGCGGATAGATGCGTACCCGCCCGCGGTAGGGGCCGGTCCAGTCGGTAAGGCGTCGCGTGCCCACATACAACTCGCCCCAGGTCTGTGGATCGCTCACCGTGCTCACCACCACGCCAGCCGCGCCCGCCGCCGACATCACCTCCCGCTCGCCGTCGATCAGCAGCTCGGGCTGGCTGCCGTCGAACGGCACGCGCACCAGTTGCACCGACCCGCGGTGCGTATTCGGAAACAACACCCCATCGGCGACGACGCTGATCTCGGCGTTCAGGTGGTACGCCTCGGTGTCCAGCAGCGCGCGGGCCGGGCCACCGGTGAATGGCACCGTCCACAAGACCTGGCTGCGGGCGGTCGGGCTGAGCCGGTCCGCACCGGCCGACGCACCGACAAACACGATCGCCGAGCCGTCCGGAGTGAAGAACGGCTGGTGCACCAACAAGGTCGTGTCGGTGAGTGCGCGCAGGTCCGAGCCATCGGGCCGGATCACCCAGATGTCGTTGGCCACATCATTGGCGTACGAGTCGTGCCGGGCCGCGGCGAAGGTGAGCCACTCGCCGTCCGGACTCCAGGTCGGGTCCTCGTGATCGTGCGGACCGGTGGTGGCGGCACCGATCTCGCCGTCGAGCGTGACGACGAAGAGGTGCCGCGGCCGGTCGAAGGTGAACCCCACGTCATCCGTGCGGTACGACAGTCGGTTGATCCGGCGGGGGGCTTCCGCCTCGGCCTCCAGCTTCTCCCCGAACCCGTCCTTGCCCGTGCCGTAACGGCCGGGCGACGCCACCCGGGCGGCATAGGCCAGCCGGGCGGAGTCCGGTGCCCACGCCGGCGGCCCAGCACCAAGTGGATGATCGGTGAGCCGGCGCGGCTCTCCTCCGGACAGCGGCATGACACACAACTGTGGACGAGCCTCGAACTCTCCCTTGTGGCCACCGGCGCGGCTGCCCGTCTGCTCGCGATTGGCCCGCAGGAACGCCAACCACTTCCCGTCCGGTGAGATCCGCGGCGCGCTGTCGCGCCAGCCGAACGTGAGTTGCACCGGCTGGGGCGTCGGCTCGCTGAGCCCGACCCGCCAGAGCTGGCTGGAGTAGTCGTTGGCCTTCAGGTCCGCAGCGGTCAGCGCCACGACGGCGAACTGGCCGTCCGGGCTGACCGTCGGCGGGCCAGGCTGGCGCAGCAGGGCGAGATCGACGGGCTTCATGAGGCGCCACAGTACCGGTCTCCCTTGTGGCTGGTTCGTCCGGAAGCCGGGCCAGGTCTGGTGGGGGAACGCCGCGCCGCGTTTGGTGGGCAGGGCTGCCGGTTCAGGTGAGGTCGTCCCCGGTGACCTGCGGCAGACTCGGTAGCGTGGGTTTCCCGCGGCCGCTTGGCGGCCGGTACCGGCTCGACCACCTACTCGGCTCGGGCGGCACGTCCGAGGTATGGCGTGGCTTCGACACGGTGCTCGACCGCCCCGTAGCGGTGAAGATTCTCGCCCAGACGGTGGCCGGAGATCGACGGATCCGGGCCGAGGCGCAGGCCGCCGCGCGGGTGGCTCATCCCAACGTCGCGGTGGTGTATGACTATGGCGAGGAGGTCGACGACCACGGCGGTCACGTTCCGTACGTCGTAATGGAGCTGCTTCGGGGCCAGGTGCTTGCCGCCCGGCTCCGCGAGGGCCGGCTGCCGCCCGAGCTGGCGCTGATCGTCGGCGCCCAGGTGGCGGCGGCCCTGGCCGCGGCCCAGGCGTACGGTCTGGTTCATCGTGACATCAAGCCCGGCAACGTGATGCTCACCCAAGCCGGAGCCAAGGTGGTCGACTTCGGCATCGCGGCGCCGATCGGGCGACTGGATGACGCCGATCTCAACGAGCCGATCATGGGTAGCGCCGCGTATGTGGCACCGGAACGGCTGGCGGGTGCACCGGTTACGGCCGCTTCCGACGTGTACGCGCTGGGCGTCCTGCTGTTTCGGATGCTCACCGATGAGCTGCCATGGCAGGTGAGCAGCGCCGCGGAGCTCGTGCACGCCCACGTCAGCGGCGAGCCGGCCGCGCTGCCGGAACTGGATGGGGTACCGCCGACGGTCGGCGGGCTGGTCGCGGCCTGCCTGTCCCGCAAGCCGCACGAGCGTCCGAGCGCCGCCGAGGTGGCGACGGTTCTGGCCGCGGCGGCCGGCATTCCCGTGCCCGTGAGTGAGAATCCGGCCGAGCCGCTCAACCTCGACCTCGTGACGATGAGCACGGCACCGGTGCTGCCGGGCCCATCCGCGGCCGGTGCTCGCGGGTCCGCACCTCGCCCGGCGCGCCGGACAACGCTCGTCGCGATCAGCGCGGCAGTCGTGCTCATCGCCGGCGTGGCCCTGGCCGTCTTGGCGCTTACCCACCCGCGCGCCCCGGCACCCGTCCGGTCCGGTCCGGGTTTCGACGGGACGACGGTGCCGCTCGACCCGGGCCGGGCCAGTGGCCCGGCGCCTGCAGGCACGCCCGGGCCGAGCCAGCCGATCGCGGGCGACGGTGGCGCCGCCGGACCCGTTTCGGGTGGCGACACCACGCCGGGTAGCCCCCGTCCGCCGATGCCAACCCCGTCCAAGGGGCAGCCGGCCCCCAGCGCCGTGCAGCGCACACTGACCTCCCCCGGTGGCTTCGTGGTGGCCACCTGCGTCGGCCCGAAACTGACCATCAACTCCGTCGTTCCGGCGAGCGGCTACTGGGTCCAGTCGACCACCACGCACGGAGGCACGAGCAGTTCGGTGACGTTTGCGACGTCCGGATCCCAGGTCGTGATGTCGGTCGTGTGCCAGAACGGCGTGCCCTTCGACGTGTCCCCGACCGGCCCGGCCTGAAGCCCCGTTCGACACTGCCCGTTCGCCTCGCTCCGGCTGTTCTATTCCGGCGCGGGGACCGCGATCCAGGTGGCACCGCCGTCGGTCGAGATCGAGGCCACCGACGCGACCCCGGGCTCGTCGCGTTGGTTCCAGAAGCCGCCGCAATGACCCCGCCGGTGCGGTAGAACACCGCGTGGGCAGGCGCGCCGGGGATTGGCACCAGCTGCGACGCCCCCGCCGCGAACCGTTACGCGCCACCCTCTTCACTCGAGCGGACCAGGATCAGGTCGCCGTTTGGCCGGGCCAGGTCGCTCCACGCGAGCCACGGGAGGTCGAGCACGGTGCTCCAGGTCAGACCGCCGTTGGTCGAGCGCACCACGCGGCTACGCTCGCCCGAGCGCTCCGCGGCGTAGACGGTGTCGCCGTCGGAGGTCACGACCCAGGCGACCGCGGCAGCCGAGTCCACCGTGGAGAGTGTCTGCCAGCTCGTGCCGTGGTCGCGGGTGACGTGCACGCAGTTGCCGACGGAGCAGCGCAGCCAGAAGCTGCCGTCGCTGGCCGCGACGAGCGGGTTCTTGTCGTTGACCGCTTCGGGCGGGGACGAGTGCCAGGCGGCCATCGTCATCGACCCAGAACATGAGCGAGTGGCCGGCCGCGAGATTGACACCAGCGTCCTTTGTGGCCGGCTCGGCGGGAGCCGAGCGCCGGTGCCAGGTCTGGCCCCCGTCGGCGGTGGCGTTGCCGCACCTTCACGCTCGACTGGCATGACACCCGGGGCAGGTGTTTGGCGACCGCGAAATCGTGGTACGGGTTCACGAGCAGGTAAGGAGGTGGACACCTCGTGCTCAAGATCGCCGTTGACTTCGACCGCGCCGGCGAGGAGACCAACACACCCGCCTACCGATAAGGAGCATCAACGATGTCACTGGTACGCGTCCACAACTTCTGCATCTCATTGGACGGCTTCGGCACCGGTGAGGGCCAGAGTCCTGATGCACACTTCGGCCACGCCGGACAACGGCTGCACGAATGGATGTTCGCCACGCGGTGGTGGCAGCCCGGCGGCAGCGGCGGCGTCGATGACGTGTTCGCCCAGCAGTACGGGCCAGGGGTCGGCGCCGAGATCATGGGTGCCGGAAAGTGGGGCCACCCCGGATGGCACGAAGATCCGCAGTGGAAGGGTGCCTGGGGTCCCAACCCGCCGTTTCACACACCGGTCTTCGTCCTCACCCACCACACCCGCCCGCCGATCGAGATGGAGGGCGGCACAACGTTCCATTTCATCGACGCCTCGCCCGCGGACGCGCTCGAGGCCGCCCGAAAGGCAGCCGACGGCCAGGACGTGCGCATTGGCGGAGGCCCCACCATGCTTCGCGACTTCCTCGCCGCCAGGCTCATCGACCACATGCACATCGTCGTGGTCCCGATCCTGCTCGGCCGAGGCAAACGCCTCTGGGACGGATTGGAAGGCCTGGAGAACGACTACCAGGTCGAGACCACCTCCTCACCCAGCGGCGTCACCCACGTGACGTTCACCCGTACCGGTCTCTGAACCAGGCGGCGGCCCCCGTACCCACACCGTCGCCCTGCGCTCATACGTTGCGGAGAGTAGCCCGGTAGGGCTTACTGGAGGGCATGGGTAGATCTCGATGGCTGGCATCGACGTTGGCCGTGGTCCTCATCGTGACGATGTCGGTCGGTGGTACCTCGGCCGCCCAACCACCGGCCCCGACCGGGGCGGCCGGCCTGACCGTGACTCTCGTGACCGGTGACCGGGTCACGATCACCCCGACGAGCCGCGGTCGGCCGACCGCAGCGGGCGTGGGGGCCCCGTGGCCGGGCCGGCGGGTCAGCTTCCACACGATGTACATCGACGGCGCGCTCCGCGTCCTGCCGAGCGACGTGGCGCATCTGGTGCCGCAGGTACTCGACCCGCAACTCTTCGATGTCTCGGGGCTGATCCGGGCGGGCTACCACGACGCGGTGACAGCCGAGCTGCCGCTGATCATCCGACGTGCCAGCGCCGCGGCGTTCGCGGCCGGCCGGTTGCGGGCGAGCCGGGAGCTCCCGAGCATCGCGGCGACGCCCACGACCCTGCCCAAGACGCAGGCGGCCACGCTGGGCGCGACGCTGACGGCCGGGAGCGCGAGCGCGTTGGCCGGCATGCGCATCTGGCTCGACGCAAAAGTCCACAGTGGAGAGCTAGACCGCAACCTGATCCAGATCGGAGCGCCGGCCGCGTGGGACGCTGGACTCTCGGGTGCCGGCGTGCCGGGCGCCGAACTCGCCACGGGGGCCCACGACACCCACCCCGACCTGGCCGGGCAGGTGTCCGCGGAGGAGAACTTCACCGACAGCCCGGTCGCCGACGACCGCAACGGGCACGGCACGCACGTGGCATCGCTCGTAGCCGGCACCGGTGCCGCCGCGGGCGGAGCCCGGCGCGGTGTGGCCTTTGGCGCAAGCCTGCTCTCCGGCAA
>JBLNGJ010000225.1:0-4986 GCA_050264675.1 Micromonosporaceae bacterium | reverse complement strand
CGCACCACCCGGGTGGCCACGAACCGGGCCCCGGCCGCCTCGAACACCAGCCGCACGCGGGCCTCCGCGGCCGACGGCGCCAGGGCGTGTTCGATGCGGCGCCGGTCACCCCAGCGCGGTGCGGTGCCGTAGAGGGCGAAGCAGATCGCGTCCAGCACCGAAGACTTGCCGGCGCCGGTCGGCCCGATCAGCACGAAGTAGTCGGCGTCGGTCAGGTCCACTGTGGTCTGATCCCGGAACACGGTGAACCCGGCCAGATCCAGCCGCAGCGGCCTCACCGGTGCACGTCCTCGTAGAGCCGGTCGAAGAGGCCGGTGACTGCGTCGTCGGCAACGCCTCGAACGGCGAGGTACTCGGCGAAGAGCTCCCGCGGCGCCCGGCCGGCCCGGCCGACGGCCGGGGTGGCCCGGTCGAGCGCGGGCAGCAGGCCGGGGTCGATGCGCCCTTCCAAGGCCCGCGGCAGCAGGGTCTGTACCTCTTCGCGCAGGCCGGCCCGCGGCCGCTCCCGCACGATCACCCGCAGCCAGGCGGTCTCGTCCACGGCGAGCTCGGCCAGCTCGGCGAGGGTGCCCCGCACGGTACGAAGTGGCGTGGCGGCACCGATCGGCATCGGTCGCACCTTGGCCGGCCGGTCGGCGCTGACCTCCACAATGGACACCGACGGCGTGTTCTCTTCCTCACCGAAGTCGATCGCGAGCGGGCTGCCGCAGTAATGCACCGGGGCGGCTCCGGGCACGTGCTGGCGGCGGTGCAGGTGGCCCAGGGCGACGTAGTGCGCCGTTGACGGGAAGACCGAGGACGGCATCGCGTACGCCTCGATGGTGTGGGCGTCCCGTTCGCCGCCGCCGAGCTTGCCGCCGAGCACGGTCAGGTGCGCGGTGATCAGGTTGATCGTCTCGCTGCCGTCGGCGAAGTCTGCGGTGAGCGCCGCGATCAGGCGGGCCACGTGGTCGGCGTAGGTGCCGGTCGCCTCGGCCGCGGTCAGTTCGAACATCTCACTCGCCCGTACGGCGTAACGGTGGGACACGAACGGCAGCGCGGCCAGCCGCCACGCCTCGCCGGCGGCGGTGACGCCGTGCAGCCGGTGGTCCTCGGCCGAGGTGATCCGGCCGCGCAGGCTCACACCCACCCCATCGGCCCACGGCCGCAGCGCGTCGATCTCGGCGCCGTGGTCGTGGTTGCCGGCGATGGCGACCAGAGCCCCGGCGTGGCGGCGTAAGGCGCTGAGCGCGCGTACCGCGAGCTTCATCGTCTCGGCGGCCGGGGTGACCGTGTCGAAGATGTCACCGGCGACGATGACCAGGTCAGGGCGCTCCGCCTCGGCGACCGCGACGACCTCGGCGAGCACGGCGATCTGCTCCTCGGCCCGCGACTGTCCCTTGAGGACCTTGCCGAGGTGCCAGTCGGACGTGTGCAGGAGCTTCACCCCGCACCTCCTCAGAACGGGATCTCGTCGGCGCCGGCCGGTGCGCCGACCACGACGAACGGGTCGGCCGACTGCACCAGCGAGCGCAGCGTCGCCGACGGCGGAGCACCCGCCTCGCTCTGCCGGGTCGCCCAGGCCGGGAACGGAAACTCGACCACCAGCGGCACCGGGATCTCCGGCTGGGCGATGAACATCGTGCCGGGCTTGGCGATCTGAGCGCGCTGGCGCTGGGCGGGGGAGAGGAAGCCGTACTCGGGGCGGGCCGCCTCGGCCGGATCGAGCCGGCCGACCACCCGGATGGCCGAGTTGGCCACGATGCGCCGCTCGACCTCGCTCGCCGTCTGCTGGGCCCCGATCAGCACCACGCCGAGTGATCGGCCCCGCTCGGCGATGTCGAGCAGCACATCCTTAATGGGTGAGGTGCCCTCGCGCGGTGCGTACTTGTTCAGCTCGTCGAGCACGACGAAGAGCAGCGGTCGGGCGGTGCCGGCCCGCTCCTTGCGTTCGAACTCGGTCTTGAGGATCACGCCGACCACGAAGCGTTGCGCGCGGTCAGGCAGGTTGTGCAGGTCGACCACGGTCACCTGGGCGCCCTCGGCGGTGTTCACCGAGTGCGGGCCCCACCGGTGCTCGCCCCGATCGTTGGTTTCTCTCGCAGGCTTCTTGACTCTGTCGTTGGTTTCTCTCGCAAGCTTCGAGAAAGCATTGACCGCGCCACCGAGGTCGCCGCGCACCAACCGGGCGAGGTCCTTCTTGCTCGCCACCAGGCGGCGCAGGAACGCGTTGACCGTGCCCAGCCCGACGGCGGTGCCGGTCCATTGGGCCCGGGTGTCGTCGTTGGAGAGGCGCTCGGCCAGGAAGTCGACCAGATCGGCATAGGAGCCCAGGCGCACGCCGTCGATGGCCACACCGCCGTCAGCCGGCACGGCCGCGCGATGCAGGTGAGCGGTGACCGCGTGCACCACCATCGTGTACTGCGCCCGCTCGTCGTCCGCGTCGGCGAACGCATACGGCAGCAGCCGGTCGCGGCAGAACTCCTCCAGCGTCCAGTAGAAGCTCTCCACCCCGGTGAGCCGGCTCGACACGTCGGGGGCGCCGGTGAGATCGCCGGCCCGTGGTGGGGCGTAGACGAGCACGTCCGGGAATGGTCCGGCGTCAAGGCCCAGGCGGGCGTACGCGTGCCGGGTCGCCGCATCGACCCGCAGGTTGGGGTGGTCGAGGAAGAGCAGATCCTCACCCTTGACGTTGAAGATGAGCGCCCGCGTGTTCGCGGTCTGCGCCGAGCCGCCGAGCACACCCGAGCCGAAGACCGAGTAGAGCAGCCAGGTGGCGAAGCTGGTCTTCGTCGCCACACCGGAGACGCCGGAGATGGAGACGTGCGCACCCCGGGTGCCGTCCAGGAACTCGGCGTTGAGGTAGAGCGGCTCACCGTCGCGGCCGAGCCCGATCGGCACCCGACGGTCCATCCGGTCGAAGTAGAGCGCACCGTCGCGCTCCTCGCCGGCGGCCCGGCGTACCAGCGCCCCCGGCGTGGGCGGCACGTAGACCTCGGGCTCGACCCGGGTCGTGGTGACCTCGGCCGCCTCCTGGATCTGCGCGGGCAGCATCCCGTCGGCGATGTCGAAGACGTCCGACTCGAACTGCGCGCCCTCGTGCCGGGCCCGCACCTGGGTGACCACGCCGGCGATCGTCACCGGCGGCCGGGGCTGACCGCCCTCGTCGGCCGGAAGCTCGCGGGTCGTCACGACCACGTCGTCGAGCTGCAGGAACGCGCCAGGCGCGACCGCCACCCAGAACTGCAGCGGCGTGGCGTCGGCGGTGCCGAGCACCCGGCCCACCGCCGGTCCGCTCCCAGGCTCGGCCATGCTCTCCTCCCGCCCCGCCATCCCCGCCCCGTGCCGGGCGGCGTTCGCTGTGACGGCACGGCCCGACGACTCACTCCGAACACGACAGTGCCCTACCGGAGTCGGTCGGCCAAGGACCGACGCGGCCTGTCGCGACAACACGTGGACCCGGGCGAGCGCTCCGTCCGAATCGTCAGGTCTCGCGGGCGTACCGGGTCAGCAGCAGGCCATCGGCCTCGACCACGTGTCGCAGCTCGAGTTCCAGCGGCACGTCGCGGGTCACCCCGGCCACGATCCGGCCCGCGCCGGCTCCGGTGAGCAGCGGGGAGATGGTCAGGCACAGTTCGTCCACGAGCCCGGCCGCGAGCAGTGCGCCGAACAGGTGCGGGCCGCCTTCGCAAAGAATCTGGCGCAGCCCGCGCTCGTGCAGCTGCGCCACGCCGACGGCGAGGTCGACCACGGTCTCGCCGCAGACCAGCACGTCGGCCACGCTCGCCAATGACTCCTGCCGGGCCGAGGCGGACGCCGCCCGGGTGAGCACGATCGGCCGTACCGGCGCGTCCGTGAATACCCGGGCCGTCGGGTCCAGGTCGAGGGCGGCTGAGACGATCACGAGGGGCGGGATCTCGGCCAGGCCCTGCTCGCGGCGCCAGGCCCGGCGTTGCGCGTCCAGACGGATCGGTCCGTACCCTTCGTGGCGCAGCGTGCCGGCCCCCACCATCAGCGCATCGCAGTGCTGGCGGAGCAGCCCGAGCACCTTCTGATCGGGTTGGCCGGACAGGCCGCGCGAGTAGCCGTCGACCTCGACCGCCCCGTCGAGGCTGGTGACGAAGTTGACCCGCAGCCACGGCCGGGTCCTCGGCGGGGCGTAGAGGTCGCACAGCCCGGCCTCGTCGAGGCGGGAGCCGCCATCCGGGGCGGTCGCGCTGGACCAGATCAGGTGCATACGGCCATCAGATCACCGGGTCGTCCGGTTTCGCCGCTCGGGGTTATTCGCCGGCTGGGCCGGTCACCGGCGGCGTCGGCTCGGGCGGGCGGTGCTGGCAGTCGCACCAGGATCCGCGGCCACGGGTGCCATTGCGGCACTCGGCGTGCCGCTGCTCACGACAGGCCGAGCAGATCACGCCTTCAGGGTGCGTGCGGGTGGAGTCGACGTCAAGAATGTGAGTCGTGCCCCGGCAGATCTACCAGCTGCGGGTGACCCTCGAGGGGGTGACCCCGGCGGTCTGGCGCCGGCTGCTCGTACCCGGTGGCTTCACCCTTGACCGCGTCCACCGGGTCATCCAGTACGCGATGGGCTGGCAGGACTGTCATCTGCACTCCTTTGACATCCGGGGGGTGCAGTACGGCGAGCCGGACCCGGACGGTGAGCTGGCCTTGCGCGATGAGCTGGACGCCCGCCTCGACGCAGTGGTCAGCGTCGGCGAACGGTTCCGTTACACCTACGACTACGGCGACTGGTGGGAGCACACCGTTGCGGTCGAGGCGGTCTGGCCGGCCGACCCGGACGAGCGCTATCCGCTCTGCCTGGAGGGCGAACGGGCCTGCCCGCCCGAGGACGTCGGTGGCGTGCTCGGTTATCGCCAGCTGGTGGCGGCTCTTGCCGACCCCGGCCATCCCGACCACGATCAGATGCGGGAATGGCTGGGTCGAAGCTACGAGGCCGAGGTCTTCATCCCCGAGATCGCGACAACCCTCATGCGGCGGCTGGCCTAA
>JBLNGJ010000224.1:0-6949 GCA_050264675.1 Micromonosporaceae bacterium | reverse complement strand
AGGCTGACTCCCTCGACCTGATTGGATAAATCTTCGACCGCCTCCGCAAGCTCGGCCAACCACCTGCTCATCCGCCACTCGAATGGCACGCCTACGGCATAGGCGAAAGCGGTAGCCAACGGGCCACCAACCATAGGAAGAGCGTTGAGGCCGCCTTGGACAGCTGCCTCGACAACCTCGCGACCGGCGCTCTTCTTCGGAGGCGGTTCCATGATGCGCACGATAGATGCCATCCGCGCCGCCAGACGGGAGCCGCGCGCACGCCACTCCGCGAGCCCGGGAACAGGCGAGGGGTGCCGGCGCGTCGCGCGCGTCTTGTCGGACGATGGGCGTAGTATCGTACGTGTGATCGAATCATGGCTGGCGGGGGAGTGGGTCGAGGAGGCGCCGGAGCAGGAGTCGTTGCTGCCGCAGGGGTTGGCGGAGATGGCGCCTGGGCCGGAGTTGGGGGCGTTGTTGGCTTCGGTGGATCGGACGGCGCTTGGCGGCGGCGATCTGTTGGATGTGGTGGCGGCGCGGTCGCGTCAGGTTTCGTTTGAGCAGGCGCAGTTGTTGGCCGATGTGTATGAGCTGACCCATACTCCGGCGCGCCCGGCGGCGGTCGATGTGCGCACCGAGGAGGCTGGTGAGTTCGCTGCGGTGGAGGTGGCGTTTGCCTTGGCGTGTACGGCTCGTTCGGCGCAGAGCCTGACCGGGTTGGCGGTGGCGGCGATCGAGGATCTGCCGGCGGTTCATCAGGCGTTGGCGGCGGGGCGCATCGACCTGACCAAAGCCCGGGCCATCGTGGCGGAGTTGGAGCTGCTTGAGGCCGGGCAGGCCCGAGCGGTGTTGGCGCGGTTGTTGCCCGAGGTTGATCAGCTGACCAGCGGTCAGATCCGGGATCGGCTGCGCCGGCTGGTGCTCACGGTGGATCCGGAGGCGGTGCGTCGGCGTTACCGCAAGGCGGTCGAGCAGCGCTGTGTCGACCATGACGTGTACGCCAACGGCACCGCCGCGCTCTCGGGCATGTACCTGCCCAAGGAGAAGGCCGCCGCGGCGTGGGACAACATCGACCGCATCGCCCAGGCCACCAAGGCCGCCGGTGATGGCGCCGGGCGGGGCATCGGCCAGATCCGCGCCGATGTCTTCGCCGACCTGCTGGCCGGCATCGACCCCGCCCAAGCGGGCGGGACGAACCCGGCCCCGGCCCGCGGGGTGATCAACCTGCACGTCGAGGTGGCCACCCTGATGTGCCTATCCGAGCAGCCCGGCCAGCTGGACACCTTCGGGCCGGTGCTGGCCGAGATCGCCCGCCAGATCGTGACCCAGACCGGCGCCACCGCCCGGTGGCGGTTTACCGCCACCGACCACGGCGAGGTCATCGCCGATGGCCCGTTGCGGTATCGGCCCAGTGCCACCCTCACCAACCGGGTGCGGGCCCGGGACAAAACCTGCCGGGCACCGGGCTGTCGACGCCCGGCCGCCCGCTGCGACCTTGACCACATCCACCCCTACACCCAGGGCGGGCCCACCAGCGCCGAGAACATGTGCTGCCTATGCCGCCACCATCACCGGGCCAAACACGAAGGCGGCTACCATACCCGCCGCGGAGCCCTCGGCATCGAATGGCTGACCCCCCACGGCGCCCACTACACCGTGTTGGACCATCCCCGTTCGCTGAGCCCGCTTGAGCTTCGCCTCGACCAACACATCCACCACCGCCCCCGCCCCACCAACCTGCGGCATTAGCCGCGCGAGCGCCGGCCGGGCTCCCGGTCGACCGGCGTGAGCGGATAGGGGATGAAGGTGCTGCGGTTCTCGTCCAGGTCGAGGCTGCGCCCGATCGGGGGAGCGGCGCGTTGGGGGCAGGTCAGCCGTTCGCAGGTCCGGCAGCCCGGGCCGATTGGTGTGGCGGCGTCGGTGGCGTAGAGATCCATGCCGGTGGAGTAGACCAGGCGTCCAGCGTGGATGATCTCGCAGCCGAGCCCGATCGCGAAGACCTTGCCCGGCTGGCGGTAGCCGCCGTGCTCCCGGGTGACCGTCCGGGCGATCCAGAGGTAGCGCTGACCGTTGGGCATCGCGGCGACCTGGGTCATCACCCGGCCGGGGGCCAGGAAAGCCTCGTACACGTTCCACAGTGGACACGTGCCGCCGGAGCGCGAGAACGGGAAGCCGGTGGCCGACTGGCGCTTGGACATGTTGCCGGCCCGGTCAACCCGCACGAACGAGAACGGCACACCGCGGGCCTTGGGCCGCTGCAGTGTGCTCAGCCGATGGCAGACGCTTTCCCAACCCATCGCGAAATGGTTGGTGAGCAGTTCGATGTCGTAGCGCAGCCGTTCCGCGGTCTCCAGGAAGTCCGCGTACGGCAGGATCAGCGCGGCGCCGAAATAGTTGGCCAGGCCGACCCGCATGAGAACGCGGGTCTGTCCGTCCTGGAACCTCTCCTCGTCAATGATTGCGTCAATGACATCGGCGTACTCGAGCAGGGCGATCTGGGCGCCCATCCGGATGGCCTGCTGGCCGGCGTGCAGCGAGGTGGACAGGTGCAGGCTGCGGGTGTCGGGCCGGTAGCGGTGCAGGTCGCCGAGGAGCGTGTCGCTGTCTTCGCGCACGATCCGGATGCCGTGCCGCTCGGCCAACCGGTCGCGCAGCGGCCCGCGAGCCTCGCCGCGGCGCACGCCGATCTGCCCGGCCATCGCCTCGGCCGCCACGTCGAGGGCCGGGACGTAGTTTTGCCGGCGGTAGAAGAAGTCGCTGACCTGATCGTGCGGGCTTCGCCCGGTGACCAGCTCGCGGTCACCGACGATCTCGGTCAGCTGGTCGGTGACCTGCCGGTGTCGGCGAGCGAGGTCGATGACGGCCTCCGCTACCTCGGGCAGCCGGGCGGCGAGCTCGGTGAGATCGGCCAGGCTCGCTCGCGACGGCAACGCCTCGCGCAGGTCGGCCACCAACCGGGGTGTGTCGTGCGGGGCGAAGAAGGCGGTGTCGACGCCGAGCAGCTCAGTGATGCGGATCAGCACGGCGACGGTGAGCGGGCGCGAGTCGTGCTCGATCTGGTTGAGGTAGCTGGGCGAGATGCCGAGCTGGCGGGCAAGCTCGATCTGGCTGATGCCCCGTTCCTCCCGCAACCGCCGCAGTCGGGCGCCCGCGAAGGTCTTGTCCATGGCCGCTCCCGGAGCTCGGGTGGGGCGCTAGATTAACAGATGCTAATCACTTGCTTTGCAAGTTAGCAGGACGGGCGCCGGAATTTTCAATAATTGGCGCATTCCGTCCCTGGACTGCGGGGTTGCGCGGATGTCAGCGTGGGAAAACAGATCCCCCCGAGAGTCGAAGAGACAGGGAGATCGCCATGACCGCCGCCGAGAAGCTACAGAATCAATGGGACACCGACCCGCGATGGCGCGGCGTGGTACGCCCCTATCGCAGCGCCGATGTGCTCCGGCTGCGCGGTGCCGTGCTGGAAGAGCACACCCTGGCGCGGCGGGGCGCCGAGCGGCTCTGGCAGCTGCTGCACGACGAGGAGTACGTGCATGCGCTCGGCGCGCTCACCGGCAACCAGGCGGTGCAGATGGTGCGGGCCGGGCTCAAGGCGATCTACCTCTCCGGCTGGCAGGTGGCGGCCGACGCGAACCTGGCCGGGCACACGTACCCCGACCAGAGCCTCTACCCGGCCAACTCGGTGCCGGCAGTGGTGCGCCGCATCAACAACGCGCTGCTGCGCGCCTCGCAGGTCGGGGCGGCCGAGGGCGTTACGTCGGGCCCCGACTGGCTCGCCCCGATCGTGGCTGACGCGGAAGCCGGCTTCGGGGGTGTGCTCAACGCGTACGAGCTGATGACCGCGATGATCGTGGCCGGTGCGGCCGGCGTGCACTGGGAGGACCAGCTCGCCGCCGAGAAGAAGTGCGGCCACCTCGGTGGCAAGGTGCTGATCCCGACCGGTCAGCACATCCGCACACTCAACGCGGCCCGGCTCGCGGCCGACGTCGCCGACGTCCCCTCGGTGATCATCGCCCGGACCGACGCGCAGGCCGCCACCCTACTCACGACCGATGTGGACGAACGCGACCAGCGGTTCACCACCGGCGAGCGGACGGCCGAAGGCTTCTACCGCGTCCGCAACGGCCTCGAGCCGTGCATCGCCCGTGGCCTGGCCTACGCGCCACACTCCGATCTGTTGTGGATGGAGACGAGCACGCCCGACCTCGAGGTGGCACGCCGCTTCGCGGAGGCGATCAAGGCCGACTTCCCGGACCAGATGCTCGCCTACAACTGCTCGCCGTCGTTCAACTGGCGCAAGCATCTCGACGACGCGACCATCGCGAAGTTCCAGCGGGAGCTGGGCCACATGGGCTACGCATTCCAGTTCATCACGCTGGCCGGCTTCCACGCGTTGAACTACTCGATGTTCGACCTGGCCCGTAGGTATGTCCTCGACGGCATGCCGGCCTACGTGAGCCTGCAGGAGCGCGAGTTCGCGGCCGAGGCCGACGGTTACACCGCGGTCAAGCACCAGCGTGAGGTCGGCACCGGCTATTTCGATCTGGTCAGCTCGGTGCTCAACCCGGGCGGCGAGACCACCGCCCTGCATGGCTCGACCGAAGAGGAGCAGTTCGCCTGAGCCCGGCCTGACGGCGCCGAAGTAGAGCACCGCCGCCGGGCCGGCGCCCGCCCGACACGTCGGTCAAACCGGCGCTAATTCTCGTCCTCTTCGTCCTGCTTCTTGCCTTTGCCGCGGTGATTGTCGTTGCCGCCCGCGTCCGGTGTCTGGCTCGCCGCCACCAACGTCGGTTGGCAGGCTGTGTCGTTGAGACGGAACTGGACCGGGAACGCGTTGGTGCCGTCGTACTCGCCTTGGAAGCCGGTGGTCACCGAGTCGCCTGAGGCGAGCATCGGCCCGCGAATGACCACGGTCTGTCCACTCTGGTGCCAATCGACTTCGGTGGCCGAGGCCTCGACGAGGCGCTGGTGCCCGGGGAAGGTGAACTCAAGCTGCCAGTCCACCACGTCTTCGGCGCCGGTGTTGCGGACGGTCACCGCCGAGGTGAAGCGTCCGGCGGCGTTGCGCTGCAGCTCGTACCGCACCCGGCAGCCGTTCGGACTGGTGCCCACAGTGGAATCCGCCGGGCGGCCCGAGGTCCGCACCTGGGCCGGTTCGCGGTTCAGGGTGGGCAACAGTCCTATGAGGAGTGCGAGCAGCCCGACCATGGCGGCCACGGCCGAGCCGAGCCGGAGACGGCGCACAGGAACGGTCTGGGTGATCCTGGCGGTGGGTGGAGAGGCGGCCAGCGGGGCGGTGGTGGCGGACGCCGCGGCGGTGGGCAGGGCGGCGGTCGAGTGCAGTCCGGTCGCCCGGGTCAGCGTCTGCGCGATCGTGACGGCGTCGGGGCGCTGCTCTGGTTGGCGGACCAGGCACTGGGTGCATACCTCGGCCACCGCGGGCGGCAGCCCATCGATGGGTGGCAGTGGCGCAGGCTCCACGTAGTAGTGCGCCCGCAGCATCTGGGTCACCGTGCCGGCGTCCCACGGCAACCGGCCGACCAGGCAGCGGTAGAGGACAAGACCGAGCGCGTAGATGTCGGCGGCCGGACTGACCACGGTGCGGTCCAACCGCTCCGGTGCCAGATAGGCGGGTGTGCCGACCACCGTGTTGTCGGGTGTGGTGTCGACGTCGCCGACCGGGGCCGAGATTCCGAAGTCGACCAGTTTCACGCCGGACGTGGTGACCATCACGTTGGCCGGCGATACGTCGCGGTGGGCGATGCCCTCGCGATGCGCGGCGGCCAGGGCCGCGCCGATGCTGGCGCAGATGCGCACCGCCTCGGCCCACGGCAGCGATCCGTTGGCCAGCATGCTCGCCAAGGTTTGCCCGCGGACCAGTTCCATCACGACGTAGGAGCTACCGTCGGCCGACTCGCCGTAGTCGTAGACCCCGACGATGTTCGGGTGGGTCACCCGGGCCGCGGCCAGGGCCTCCCGCCGGACCACATCCCGTACGCCCGAATCAGCGGTGACGTCGGCGGCGAGCGACTTGATCGCCACCTCGCGCCGCAGCACCTCGTCATAACCGAGCCAGACGACGGACATGCCGCCCCGGCCCAACTGGCGCACGAGGCGGTAGCGGTCACCGAGCCGATCCAAAGGCTCCACCATGTGTCAATTCCCGGGCGGTGCACCGCTAAACGCCTCAGGCCAGCTCGGCGGAGCCGATAACGTCGATGAGCACACCGCTCGCTCGGTCAGATCCGGCCGGCGGCGTCCAGGGCGGTGATAGCGGCCGGCACCGAGTCGGCGACCACGAATGCGTCGGCCAGGCCGCCCACCTCGAGCACTCGGCGCACGATCGGCGTTGGCCGGGCGATGGCCAGGCGGCCCTGGCGTTGGCCGAGGCCGTTGGCAATCTGCACGAAGACCGACAGCCCGGAGGAGTCGCAGAAAGTCAGACCGTGCGCGTCAACGATCAGGTCGGACGCTCCGGCGGCGACCAGGGCCAGCCCGAGGCTGGCCAGCTGCGGTGCGGTGGCCAGGTCGAGATCGCCGTCCACGGTGACAACCGGTCGCGACCCGTGATCTTCGTGAGAAATCGTCAAGGGCATCCCGGCTCCGGGTCGACTCGATCCAGTCGACAGTGACGGCCGTCGCTGGACCGGCTGATCAACTGTCGCGCTGTGATGTTACATCGACCCCGCCCCCCGATCCCACTCGAACGGGTGCCATGCATGGTTGGCGCCAAAGTGGGTAGTCCTGCCGCAGACCATTGGCCTGCGGCGTCCCCGTCTGCGCCGGCGGGCGCGACACTTGTCAGAACGGGACCGCCGGCCGGCCGCCGAAGAGCTCCTGGCCCCGCCGGTTGACGAACGCATCGGCCAATGTGGCTGGTCGCCGGGCATCCGTACCGTCCCGCAACGCGGCCAGGAGCTCATCGGCCGCCGCATGCTCCTCGTGGGTCGCCCTACCCGCCGGCGCCCCC
>JBLNGJ010000223.1:0-2684 GCA_050264675.1 Micromonosporaceae bacterium | reverse complement strand
GAACGGCCACAACCCGCGCTCCCGGCAGGCGGCGGCGACCGCGTTCATCGGCGCCGCGGCGGGGCCGCCGGCGTTGTACGGCACCAACGGCTCCCGGGTGTCGCGGTCGCGCACCAGCTCCAGTGCCCAGAACACACCGAGCCCGCGGACCTCGCCGACGCTGGGGTGGCGCTCGGCGAGTGACCGTAGCGCCGGGCCGATGACGGATTCACCGAGGTCGCGGGCGTGCTCGATGATCCCCTCATCCTTGAAGATCTGGATGGAGGCGACCGCACTGGCGCAGGCCAGCGGGTGCCCGGAGTAGGTCAGGCCGCCCGGGAAGACCCGGTCGGCGAAGGTCGCCGCGATCTCGTCGGAGATGATGACCCCACCCAGCGGCAGGTAGCCGGAGTTCACGCCCTTGGCGAAGGTGATCAGGTCAGGCGTGACCCCCCAGTGGTCGGCCGCGAACCATTCACCGCAGCGCCCGAACCCGCTCATCACCTCATCGAGGATCATGATGATGCCGAACTCGTCGCAGATCTGGCGCACGCCGGCGAGGTAGCCCGGCGGGGGCATCAGGATGCCGTTCGTGCCGACCACGGTCTCCAGCAGCACCGCGGCCACCGTGCCCGGACCCTCGAAGACGATGGTGTCGCGCAGGTGGGCGAGCGCGCGTTCGCACTCCTGCGCCTCGTCGACGGCGTGGAAGGCGGAACGGTACGGGTACGGGCCCCAGAAATGCACGACGCCGACCGCGGTGGGCTCGTTGGGCCAGCGCCGCGGGTCCCCGGTGACGGTGATCGCGGTGGTGGTCGAACCGTGGTAGCTCCGGTAGGTCGAGAGCACCTTGGACCGTCCAGTGTGGAGCCGGGCCAGCCGGACCGCGTTCTCGGTGGCCTCGGCACCGCCGTTGGTGAAGAACACCGCGTTGAGCGGGCCGGGCGCCAGCTCGGCGATCAGGCGGGCCGCCTCGCCCCGCTTGTCGTTGGCGAAGCTGGGTGCCACCGTGCACAGGCGCGCGGCCTGCTCCTGGATCGCGGCCACCAACCGCGGGTGCTGGTAGCCGATGTTGACGTTGACCAGCTGGGACGAGAAGTCGAGGTAACGCCGGCCCTGGTAGTCCCAGAAGTGGCTGCCCTTGGCGCCGGCGATCGGCAGCGGGTCGATCGCCGCCTGCGCCGACCAGGAGTGAAAGACATGCCGGCGGTCGTCGGCGCGAACCGCCGCGTCGGCCGTCGGGTCCGGGGTGATGTCGAGCGTGCCCATGACCGTCCTATCGGGTGGGTTGCGGCTATCGGGTGCGCGGGAACCCGAGGTCCACGGTGGAGGTGGCCGGGTCCGGCCAGCGGCTGGTGACCACCTTGGTCCGGGTGTAGAAGTGCACCCCGTCCGGCCCGTACATGTGGGTGTCGCCGAAGAGCGAGGTCTTCCAGCCGCCGAAGGAGTAGTAGGCCACCGGCACCGGGATCGGCACGTTGACGCCGACCATTCCGGCCTGCACATCGAACTGGAACGCCCGGGCCGCCCCGCCGTCCCGGGTGAAGATGGCCGTGCCGTTGCCGTAGGCGTTGTCGTTGACCAGACCGAGCGCCTCGGCGTAGGTGTCGGCCCGCACGACACACAGCACCGGGCCGAAGATCTCGTCGGTGTAGACGCTCATCTGCGGGCGGACGTGGTCGAGCAGGCTGACGCCGAGGAAGAAGCCGTCGGCCGGCACGTCGGCCTTGCGCCCGTCCACCACGACCGTGGCACCGGCCCGGGCGCCGGCGTCGAGGTAGGAGGCGACCTTGTCGCGGTGCTCGCGGGTGATCAGCGGACCCATCTCGGCGGCCGGGTCGGTGCCGGGGCCGATGCGCAGCCGGGGCAGGCGGGTCGCGATCGCGTCGACCAGCTGGTCACCGATCTCGCCGACGGTCACCACCACCGAGACGGCCATGCACCGCTCGCCGGCCGAACCGTAGGCGGCCGAGACCGCGGCGTCGGCGGCCATGTTGAGGTCGGCGTCCGGCAGCACGATCATGTGGTTCTTCGCACCGCCGAGCGCTTGCACGCGCTTGCCGTGCGCGGTGCCGGTCTCGTAGATGTAGCGGGCCACCGGGGTGGAGCCCACGAAGCTGACCGCGGCGACGCCCGGGTGGGCGAGGATGGCGTCGACCGCCTCCCGGTCGCCCTGCACCACGTTGAAGACGCCGTCCGGCAGGCCCGCCTCGCGCCACAGCTGGGCCAGGAACAGCGAGGCCGAAGGGTCCTTCTCGCTGGGCTTGAGCACGAACGCGTTGCCACAGGCAATCGCCGTGGTACACATCCACAGCGGCACCATGCCGGGGAAGTTGAAGGGCGTGATGCCGGCGACCACGCCCAGTGGCTGGCGGATCGAGTACACGTCGACCCCGCCCGAGGCCTGCTCGGAATGCTCGCCCTTGAGCAGGTGCGGGATGCCGGTGGCGAACTCGGCGTTCTCCAGTCCACGGGCGACCTCACCCCGGGCGTCGGCCGGGACCTTCCCGTGCTCGCTGGAGATGACCTGCGCCAGCTCGTCACCCCGCGCGTGCAGCAGCTCGCGGAACGCGAAGAGCACCGCGGCCCGCGCCGATAGTGAGGACGAGCGCCACGCGGTCGCGGCCGTCGCGGCCGCGGCCACGGCGCGGTCGACCTCGGTGGCGGAGGCGAAGTCGACCTCACCGGTCTGCTGACCCGTCGCC
>JBLNGJ010000222.1:0-2712 GCA_050264675.1 Micromonosporaceae bacterium | reverse complement strand
GGTCTGGGTGGGCTCGTCGGCGTCGTTACCGCTGTCGAGCGGGGAGATCCAGTGCTTGCACGACAGGCACTGCGGGGGAACGCGACTGGTCACGTCCCCTCCTTGTACGCCGACTCGATGACATCGAACGCTGCCCGTGAGACCTCGCTCGCGCCGGCGCCGTTGGTCATCACGTCGGCGAAAGCCTCGGCCGCGAACTCGCCCATGTCGGAGGCGGCGTACTTGGACACCTGGCGCGATATGTGCGTCCGGGGGATCACTCCCGCCGCGTCGGCCATCTCCACGGCTCGATCGTAGGCGGCCGCCTTCACACCGGTCTGGTTGGTGACGACGTGGCCGAACTCGTGCAGGGCGGTTCCGGTGGGCGTGCCGGTCGCGAGATAACCTTCGCGGTGGCCCGTCTCCCGCATGGTCCGATAGGCTGCCGGATCCTCAGAGTTCCGCGTGTTGAAGTAGACGTTGCTCTTGACGACGAGCCTTCCGCCCTCCATGACCCCATGGGCCTGCGTGACCGCCGACGCGTCGGGATGCAGCCGGTCAACCTCGGTCCTGAATCCGGTCGAGGCCGCGCCGGGTCCGTAGGTGTGCACACCTACCAGTGTCGCGTCGGGGAACCGTTCCAAGCCCTGCATGATGCCCTCGACGTGGTCCTTGGCGATTCCCAGGTCCGAACCGGTCATGTCGAACGGGATGTCCCGGCCCGTGATCCGTCTCGCCTCGCTCATAGCTGCGGCGTTCAGATCGTCGATCGTCTTCGCGCCAGCCAGCGAGTCCCGAACACCACCCGTTGAGCTGAACTTGCCGTCCTTGTCCCGGGTGTATTGGCGGTTGAGCAGCGCCAGCACCGAACTGCCGTGCAGCACCTGCGCGCGGCTGATGTCCCGCGCCTCGGTGAAGGTGCGGGCGCCGAAGGGCAGGCTCATACCGCCCGCTTTCGTGCTTTCCTGCCATACCGCGCATAGACGTCCTCGCGTAGGGCCTTGAGCCCCTTCGCCGAGAGCTCCCGTTCGTTGTCGCCGGATCCGGCGGTGCGGGCGTAGCCGGCGGACTCCTGCAGCAGCTCGTTCATGGCCTCAGCGATCGCCAGGTCCCGGACGAGAGGCGGCACGACGTAGCGGTAGATGGTGGCGCCGTTGGTGTGCGCGGCCAGCGTGGTGCCCAGCTGCGCGCGAGCGATCTCTACCCCGGTCAGGGTGTAGATGTCCGAACCCGCGTGGGTGGCCAGGACCGAGCCGTCCCAGGCCCGCTTGACGGTCAGGTTGTTGCCCGCGATGTCGACCACCAGCATCCGCTCCGAGTCGAGCAGCAGGGTCTCGTCGACCGCGAACGCGCCACCGTTGGTGACCGCCACGGTGACGATGTTGGCCGCCGCCGTCAACGGGGTCGCCAGGTTCTGGGTGGAGTCGACCATGGTGCGTTCGGTGATGATGACCCGCTCATTGTCGATTCTGAGGATGTCACCGACCCCGAACCGGGCGGTGGTCCAGGTGATCGTCGCCGTCGCCGAGGTGGAAGCGGCCAGATCGGCCGACAGGGTGCCGACAGCCTCCTCCTCGACCGGGCAGCCGATGAACACGCCGGTGATCGCGACGCTGCGCTGGTGGGTGTTGCCGCTGCTGAAGGCGGCGGAGGAGTCCAGGTCGATCTCGATGTGCGTGTACGGGGCCTCGTCGAGATCGTCGCTACGGCGCAGGAAGTAGTCGGTCGACGGGATCGTGACGCCGCCGGAGACGAGGGTGGAGACGGAGGCGACCTCGTTGGAGTCCAGCCACAGCCGGTACGACCGGGCGTACTGGAAGTTCGGCCAGTCCAGGTACCGGGTGCCGGTCCAGGGCACGAAGCTGCGGTGGGTGAGCCCTTCAATGGCCCTCGTGGCGGCGGCGCAGGCGCGGTCGACCTGGCGGTTGTTGCGCGCCGTCTCCTTGCTATCTAAGGCCTGCTTCACGTCCTCTCTGGTACAGAGAAAGATCGCCGCCACGTCGCCCCCTAGGTGATCGCGCCAGCGAGTGAGGCGGAACCAGCGGCGGCGGCCGAGCCGGCCAGGACCGGGGTGGGGCCGTGCCACGAACCGGGAAGTCCCGCCACCCCGACCGTCGTGGTGGCGGTGGCGGTCGGCGCAGTCGCCTCGAACGTGGTGTCGATGCTGCCGCCGTAGTTGAACCCGGCCGGGTCGTCGGTCACCGAGGTGCCGGAGATGGCCGACTGGTCGGCGCCGTTGCCCGAGTCGTCCGAGACCGACGTCAGCACCGAGGCCTGGTTGAACTTCCACGCCCCAACCGGGGTCAGACTCAACCACCCGGGGTAGGAGGTCAGGACCGTGGACGCTTCCAGGGTGGCGTCGGCGAGGTCGGCCGCATACCAGGCCATTGCCGCGATACTCAGGTCCGCGTACTGTCCGGCCGCGAACAGCCCAACCACCATGGCCTCGTTGGCGACCCCGCCGTTACCGACCACCCCCAGGTCGGTGTGCGCCCAACCGGGTGCGGCGTAGCGGTATTTGTGATGTCTCAGCTGGACGTTGCCGGACGGTCTGCTGAACCAGTCCTGCCGCCACAACCCCACGTCGGCGACATAGTCCCCGGCGTCGCCGCTCCCGTTGACCGAGAAGAACAAATGCCCGGCCCCGTCGAACGGGTTGCAGCCGGCCTGGACCGAACCACCCTGGGTGAGCTTGACGATCCCGCCCCGGTGGGAGGACGCGGGCCGCCACAG
>JBLNGJ010000221.1:0-6725 GCA_050264675.1 Micromonosporaceae bacterium | reverse complement strand
TACATCTGCGTCGTCGACGTCGACCCGGGCACCGGCGTGGTGAAGGTGCGCCGGTTCATCGCCGTCGACGACTGCGGCACCCGCATCAACCCGATGATCGTCGAAGGCCAGATCCACGGTGGACTCGCCGACGGCGTGGGCATGGCCCTGATGCAGGTGATGGCGTTCGACGAGCACGGCAACCACCTCGGGTCGACCTTTATGGACTACCTGTTGCCCACGTCGCTCGAGTGCCCGTCCTGGGAACTGGGGGAGACGGTGACCCCGTCGCCGCACCACCCGATCGGGGCCAAGGGGGTGGGCGAGTCGGCGACGGTGGGCTCGCCCGCGGCCGTGGTCAACGCGGTGATCGACGCGCTCGCCCCGTTCGGGGTTGGGCACGTGGACATGCCGCTCACTCCGGCCAATGTCTGGTCGGCGATCCAGGGTCGTCCACTCCGGACGGACTTGGCCCTATGAGCGCGAGGATCGAGCGAAGCGAGCCCCGCAGCCGCGAACAAGAAGGACAGCGGTAAGGCATGAGCAACGACGTGTTGGCGAGGGCGGAGCAGCTGCGCGGTGAGCGCACGCCCTTCGTCCTCGCCACGGTCGTGCGGGCGCAGCGCCCGACCTCGGCCAAGGCCGGCGACCGGGCGATCGTGCTCGCTGACGGCACCATCGAAGGCTTCGTCGGCGGCGCCTGCGCCGAGTCGACCGTACGGGTGGAGGGCATGCGTCTGCTCGCCGGTGGGTCGAGCACCCTGCTGCGGATCACACCGGTCGAAGGTGAGGCCGAGGTGCGCGATGAACCGGCCGAGGCCGGCCTGGTCGTCGTCGGTAACCCGTGCCTGTCCGGCGGCACGCTCGACATCTTCCTGGAGGCGATGCGGCCAGCCGCGCTGCTGCAGGTGGTCGGCACCGCACCGATCGCCCGGGCGCTGGCCGAGCTGGCCGAGGCGGCCGGGTACGCGGTGGCCCGGCCCACCGACCCGACCACGCCGATCCGGCCGGACACCGCCGCCGTGGTGGTCGCCTCGCACGGACGCGACGAGGCGGCCGTGCTCACCGCCGCGCTGCGCGCCGGCGTGCCGTACGTGGGCCTGGTGGCCAGCCCCCGCCGCGGCACCGCCGTTCTCGCCGAGCTCGACCTGCCCGAAGAGCTGCGCGCCCGGGTGCGCACGCCGGCCGGGCTGGACCACGGCGACCGGACCGCGGTGGACGTCGCCATCTCCATCCTCGCCGAGCTCGTGACCCTAGGCGCGGACCGGCGACCGGCCCGGGGACCGGCGTCGTCTGGACTGGGGAGCGATGCGAGCGCAGCGAGCGAGCCGACGACCGAAGACGGCGCCTCGGCGGCCCCCGGGTCCGCACGGGCGGAGCGAGTGCCAACCAGCGCAGACCCGGTGTGTGGCATGACGGTGGCGGCGGTGCCGGCGAGCCTGCAGCTCGAACACGACGGCCAGATCCGATACTTCTGCGGCCCGGGCTGCCGGCAGGCCTTCGCCGACGACCCCGATCGCTACGCCGCATGAGTCCACAGACGGTCACCGAACTGAAGACGGGGCTGGGCGAGGCTGGGTACCTCGCCGATGACGCCTTGGCCACGGCGCTGTTTCTGGCCGTACGCATGGGTCAGCCGCTGCTGCTCGAGGGCGAGCCCGGCGTCGGCAAGACCGAGGCGGCCAAGGCGCTGGCCGCCGCGCTCACCACCACCCTGTTGCGACTGCAGTGCTACGAGGGGCTGACCGCGGCCGAAGCACTCTACGAATGGAACTACCCGCGCCAGCTGCTCGCCATCCGTCTGGCCGAGTCGCGGGGGACGACGCTCGAGGAGGCCGACCTCTTCCGCCCGGAGTTCCTGCTGCCACGGCCGTTGCTGGCGGCGATCGACCATCCCGGGCCGGGCCCGGCGGTGCTGCTCATCGACGAGGTCGACCGGGCCGACGATGAGTTCGAGGCGTTCCTGTTCGAGCTGCTCGCCGAGGCCTCGGTGACCATCCCGGAGCTCGGCACCCGCCGCGCCACCGTGCGGCCGGTCGCCGTGCTTACCTCCAACCGCACCCGGGACCTGCACGACGCGCTCAAGCGCCGCTGCCTCTACCACTGGATCCGCTACCCGTCGCCGGAACGGGTCGCCGAGATCATCCGGCGCCGGGTGCCGTCAGCGACCGAGTTCCTCGCCGACCGCATCGCCGCCTCGATCGAGCGGATGCGCGCCCTCGATCTCTACAAGCCCCCGGGTGTGGCCGAGGCGATCAGCTGGGCGGCGGCGTTGCAGGCGCTGGGCCTGACCGGCCTGGACGTGATGGCCGCCGAGGACACCCTGGGCGCGGTGCTCAAGTACGACGAGGACCTCGCCGCCGTGCGCGCCGCCGGCGTGGCCGCGCTCCTGGGCAGCGACGACCGCTGACCCATGACCGGCCTCCGATGACCGCGACCGTTGACCTGGCCACCCTCGCCGCCCGCTTCGGCGCCCGGCTGCGGGCGGCCGGGCTAGGCGTGGGTCCGGAGCGCTCGGCCCGATTCGCCGCGGCGGTCACACTGGTGCGCCCGGCCGAACTGGCCCAGCTCTACCACTGCGCGCTCGCCACGCTCGTCGGCGACCCGGCCGACATCCCGATCCTGGATCGCGTGTTCGCGCTCGTCTTCGGCGGCTTCGCCGACCCGGCCGCGTGGCGCGGCGACGCGAACGCACCGCAGTTCCGGGCGGGCTCGGAGCCGGCACCGCCGCCGCCCCGGCGGCAGAAGCTGCCCGCGTCCGCGCCGATGCCCGGCGCCCAGTCCGGCGGTGCTACCGGCGAACGGGAACCGCCGACCGGCCCTGAGTCGCCCTATCCGGCCCTGGCCGCCGCGGCCGAGCGGCTGGGCAGCCGCGACTTCGCCACATTGAGCCCGGCCGAGCTGGCCGAACTCACCGCGGTCATGCACCGGCTGCGACTGGCCACGCCGCTGCGCCGGTCGCGTCGCTATCAGCCGGGCGCGCGCGGACGGCGCATCGACCTGCGGACAACCCTGCGGCAGGCCCAGCGCAGTGGCGGCTACCCGGTCCGGCTGGCCCGGCACCGGCTCCGCGATCGCCCGCGCCGGCTGGTCGTGCTCTGCGACATCTCCGGCTCCATGGAGCCCTACGCCCGGGCCATGCTCCAGCTGCTCTACTGCGCCGCCGGTGGGCCGCGGGCCGAGGTGTTCACCTTCGCCACCCGGCTCACCCGGCTCACCAAGGTGCTCGGCCGCGCCCGGCCCGACCTGGCCTTCGAGCGCGCCGGCCGGGCCGCCCCCGACTGGTCCGGCGGCACCCGCATCGGCGAGGCGGTCAAGGCGTTCATCGACCGCTACGGCAACCGGGGGATGGCCCGCGGTGCCGTCGTTTTTATAATGGCGGGCGGGTGGGTGACCGGCGACGCCGCGGGGCGGGGCGAGCAGATGGCCCGGCTGTCCCGCCTCGCGTACCGCGTCGTGTGGGCCAACCCGCGGACCGCGAGCCCACGCTACGAACCGCTCGTGGCCGGCATGGCCGCCGCCTGGCCGTACTGCGACGTCGTCGTCAGTGCCCACTCGGTCGCCGCCCTCGACGCCCTGCTCACCGCCCTGTCCGGACCCGGGCCCGGGCACCGCGACCCGGGCAACTTTCAGAAGCCCGCCCCCACGCCGGCGAACGTCGGGGCACTTCCCTGAAATGTGCCCACCCCCGGAGGGGCTGGCGTCGTCGGGCGGCGTGTCGCGCCGGCAACCTCATGATCGACACGGGGGTGGCTGGGTAGCGTGGCGGACGTGGCCGAGCTCGTACCCGATCCCGGCGGGTCGCTACCGATCCCCTGGGGCGGCGACCTGGATGCGTTCACCGACGGCTGGTTGCGCAACCGGCGGCTCTCCGACCACACCCGCGACGCCTACCGCCGCGACGTGGCCACCTGGCTCGCCTGGTGCCGGGTCCACGAGCTCGATCCGCTCACCGCCAACTTCGTGCACGTCAATGCGTACGCCCGCGCATTGGAGTCCACACTGGACGACCGAACCGGCCGCCCACCCACGCCGGCCACGGTGGCCCGCAAACTCTCCGGACTGTCGAGCTGGTACGCCTTCCTGACCAAGCTGGGCGCGGTGCCGGCCAACCCGGTGGCCGGAGCCGACCGGCCCCCGGTCGACCGGGACCACTCCGGCACGGTCGGCCTGAGCGGGCCCGAGGTCGACGCCCTGCTCGCCGCGGCCGAGGCCGACACCGGGCCGGCGTGCCTGCGCAACCAGGCGTTGATCGCGGTGCTGGCCGACCTGGGTCTGCGAGTGGGCGAGGTGATCGGACTCGACATCACCGACCTCGGGTACGAGCGGGGGCACCGAAGCGTCCGGTTCACCGGCAAGGGCGGGCGGCCGCGTCGGCGCGCGCTCACCCCGGCCAGCACAGCCGCGGTGGAGACCTACCTGATCGAACGGGCCGGCACCGCGGGCGTTCCGATGGAACAGCTGCAGGGGCCGCTTTTCGTCACCGCGTCCGGCGCCCGGCTGGACCGTCACGCGGTGTTCCGGCTGGTCCGCCGCCTGGCCCGGGCCGCCGGCATCCCGGCCTGGGCCAAGCTTTCGCCGCACTCGCTGCGCCACGCGTTCGCCACCGCCGCCCGCGATGAAGGTGTGCCGTTGGAGGACGTGCAGGACGCGATGGGCCACGCCGACCCGCGCACGACCCGGCGCTATGACCGGGACCGGCATAACCTGGATCGCGACCCGTCGTACGTCATCTGGGCCGCCCGGGCCCGGCGGCGCACGACCGCTTGACATCAAGCCTGGTTGAGGTTCTTCCCTTGACGATGGGAAGGAGTACGCCATGACCAACGGAGAACTGGACGAGGCGCTGCTGCGCCTGCACGAGACCGGGCCGGAGTTCGCCGGCTGGCTCTCCAACCACGGCCCGATGGTGGCCGAGGCGATGGTCCGCCGCGGCCACGGCGCCGCCGTGCACCGCTGGCTCGACGGCTATCTGACCCGCTTGGACCAAGCACCGCTGGCGCTGGATCGGATCGAGGCCGACGACTGGCGCGAGGCGCTCGGCGACCCGACCCGGCTCGGCGACTGGCGCCAGTTCCTGCTGAACGAGCTGACCGAGCAGGCGTGGCCCACGGTGCTGGCCACGTGGTGGCCCCGGTTGCTGCCGGGGATCGCGGCCAGCGCGACGCACGGGGTGATCCGCACCGGCCACGCGGTGCAGGGCCTGCGCTCGGGAGCCACCCCGGCCCGGGTGGCCGAGCTGGGCCACGCATTGGCGTACTGGGCGGCCCGATGGCAGCCGGTGCCCACCGCCGCACCGGTGGGCGCGCTGGCCGCGGCGAGCGCGCTCGCCGAGGTGCCGCGGGTGCCGCGGCAGGACGGCGGCATCAACGCCCGGCTGGAGCAGCTCGGCGAGCTCGACGGGTTCGTGCCGGCCCTGGCCGCGTTGCGGCCGGCGAGTGGACGCGCCGAGGTGGCCACCCGCCTGGCCGAGGTGGTGGCCGCGGCCACCCGCGCCTTCCTGACCTACGAGCGCGACGGCAACATCATGCTCATCCACGCCGCCACCGCACCGGCCGCGGTGCTGCGCACCCTGCCGGCGCTGCCGGCCCAGCTGTGGCAACCGAGCCTGGACGCGGCCTGGGCCGCCTCAGCCGCGCTCGTCGCCGCATACGCGGGCCCGCAGACGCCGCCACCCGCGCCGCCGGAGCCGGTGCCCGACGGCGACGATGCCGCGGCCGAGGTCTTCGCCCGCGCCGTCGAGCACGGCGATGAGCACGTGGTGAAGTTCGCCGACACCGCGGCCGATGTGCATTTCCGCGACGGCGACCCGGCCGCCCTCGCCGCTGCGCTCTGGGCGGTGCGCTCGGTGCCCGGCTGAGCGACCGGACCTGCTAATGCGCCGGCGCGCCGTGGCAGCGCTTCCATTTGGCAGAACGGCCACAGGGACAAGGCTCGTTGCGACCCCGAACCCGGTCCAGAGCCGCGTAATGCGCCATCACCTCGTCCGCTGCTCGGCCCTGTCGCACCAGTTGGGCCATCTGGCGCATGGGCGCAGCGACGTGCCGGAAGAAACGCTGGTAGCCGGGGCATAGGTAGTGCAGGCCAGGTTCGCCGTCCGGCGCGGTGGCGAAGCGGTCCTTGGGGCAGCCCCCGTTGCAGGCATAGCGGACGTCGCAGCTGCGGCAGTACTGGGGCAGGCCGTCGAGCTTGTCCTGGCCGAACGCCCGTTGCTGGGGTGACCGCACCAGTTCCAGCAGCGGACGTTGGGTGATGTTGCCCAGTAGGTGGTTGGGTTCGACGAAATGGTCGCAGGAGTAGACGTCGCCGTTGTGTTCCAGGGCAAGCTGATCACCGCAGGTTCGCGCGTGTACGCACATGCCGCCGCCACCGAGGTGGTTGGCCAGCGTGGTGTCGAACAGCTGCACGTAGACGGTGCCCACGTCGTGACGGACCCACTCCTCGAACACCTCCACCATGAACTGTCCGTACTGTCCAGGTTGGACGCTGCGGTGGGTGACGAGGGTGCCCTGCTGGGTGTAGAGCGGGCGGCGCCCAGCCCGCTCGCCCCAGCCCGCATCAATCGCGGACAGGTTCGCTGCGGTGGCACGCTCGATGATCGGAATGAACTGGATGTATCGCGCGTCGAGCTCGTCGCGCAGGTAGGTGTAGACCCGGCGGCCATGCCCGCCGTTGGCGGCATGGATCGTGGTGAGCACGTTCCAGTCGACGCCATGACGCTTCAGGGCGGCGAGCCCGCCGACCAC
>JBLNGJ010000220.1:0-24545 GCA_050264675.1 Micromonosporaceae bacterium | reverse complement strand
GGGAGTCGCGGCTGCTGGGCCTCCCGCCGGGCTCGGCGTGGCCGTGGTGGTGCTCGTGGCCGTCGCGAAGCACTGGACGCCGGTCATGGCACCGTGGACGGTCATCGCGGCGCCGGCCCTCGGCGGGATCACCGGAGTCGTCGCGGGCCTGTACCCGGCGATCCGGGCGAGCATCATCGCCCCGGTCGCGGCGCTCCGGCAATGAGCCCGAGGCGGACCGGATTACTGGTCGTGCTGTGGCAGGTGGCCCTTGGCCTCGTCGTAGCCGGCCGGCGGCGGCGCCGAGGCCGGGGCGTAGACGAGGTTCAGCACACCGGTTTCGAAGGTCTGCGAGGAGATCAGCTTGAGCGGGATCGAGGGCTGGCCCTCGTCGAAGAGGCGCATGCCCGTGCGTACGGCGATCGGATGGACCAACAGGTGCAGCTCATCGAGGACGCCGGCGGCGAGCAGCTGGCGGACCACGGAGACCGAGCCGCTGATGCCGATCGTGGCGTCGCTCGGTTCGTTCTTCAG
The DNA here is from genome assembly GCA_050264675.1 of Micromonosporaceae bacterium. Classification (GTDB taxonomy): domain Bacteria; phylum Actinomycetota; class Actinomycetes; order Mycobacteriales; family Micromonosporaceae; genus JBLNGJ01. The sequence continues at coordinate 24,032 of JBLNGJ010000220.1, read as the reverse complement.
CGCGGTGGCGAACTCGATGAGGTCGCCGTGGGCCCGCTCCGAGTTGCGCCAGGTGAAGTCGAGTTGCTGGGTCGACACGACGATCTTGCGCACGTCGCCGAGCTTCTTGGCGAACACGGCGTCCTCACCGCCGGCAGCCTCCCGCTCGGGCCAGGCGCCGGCGAAGCTGTCGTAGGTCTTGCGTCCGAAGAGCATCGTGTCGGCGGCCCCGAACGTGGCATCCACGGCGACGCCCATCTCGTCGTTGAAGTAGGGAAAGTGCCACTGGTCGGGCGCCTCGACGACCCCGTCGAGCGAGATGAACAGACCGGCGGTGATCTTCCTCATGCCGTCCAGCCTAGTCGGCGGACCGGGAAGATTACCGCCGGTCGGTGTTCTAACGGAGGCGCTGCCGGGCGATCTCCAGCCGGCGCACGTCGCCCGCGCGCTGGTCGGCGATCGGACGCAGGGCCACCGAGAGGAAGATCGTGCTCTCCCGAATCGGGTCGAGTCGGTAGACCTCATCGAAGTCATCGAAATCGTCAGTCTGGAAGATCTGCACCGCTCCGGCGTAGGTGGCTTCGAGCGTGTGGTGGGAGCAGAACCCGTGCGTGCCCCACACGTGCGACAGCTTGCCCTGAGCGGTCAGCATCGCAACGTAGTCGTGCCAGGTGAGCACCTTCTTGTAGTGAACGTGCTTGCGCAGGTCCGACCACTCGCCGATGTACTGATCGGGGTTGGTGCCGTAGAGCAGAACCTCGAACTTGTCACCCGGGCCGGCAGTCCGGTTGAAGTCGACCGGTCGGTTCGCCGGGTTCTTGCGCGGGTACTTGCCGGCATAGTCGGGGGCGCCGCGGTAGTTGGACTCGTAGTCCTGGACCGCGCGGGCGGTCTTGCGCCGGCCCCGGATCAGCTCGTGGTCGGCGAGCTCGAGCCGTTTACGGTCGGTCTCGAAGTCGTTGTCCAACGTGGTCAGTGGAATGGTGAGGTACTCGCTGAAGTCCCGGAGGGGATCGTCGTCCATGAGCCGGTCCAGCTCCTCCAGGCTCTTGGTCTGGTAGACCGAGATGACCACGTGAGTGCGGGCCGTCGTCTTGGCCGAGTGCAGCAGACTGTGGCTGCCCCAGGCCCAGGGGAGTGCGCCTCGCTCGTTCAGGCCCCGCGCGAAGTCGTGCCACTCCACGGTGCGTTCGTATCGGGCAAGCTGCTTGTTCGCCGGCCAGCTGGCGGCGTCGGCCGGTTGGGTCGTGAGTACGAGCGTATCCATAGTGGAAGTCAAGCACCGGTGAGGTATGGGAGTCTGTCAAATCCTGTGCGACTGTCCTGTCGGTTGCCCGCCAAGCCGGCCGGGTATCGACGCGTCCTCGCTAGATTCGACGCTGTGAACAAGGATGTGCGGCGGGTGCTGGTGGTGGCGGCGCACCCGGACGACGCCGAGTACAGCGTGTCCGGAACGGCAGCAATGTGGACAGACGCTGGTATAGAGGTCGCCTATTGCATCGTCACCTACGGCGAAGCCGGGGGCTTCGACGACGCGTCCCGGTCGTCGGTGCCGGCACTGCGGGAAGCAGAGCAGCGAGCGGCCGCAGCCGCGGTCGGGGTTGGCGAGGTCACGGTCCTCGGCTTTCCCGACGGCGCCGTCGTCACGGGTCGCGAGCTGCGGCTCGCCCTGACCCGGGAGATCCGGCGGATGCGCCCGCAGCTCGTCGTGAGCCACTCGCCGCACCGCAACTGGGATTACGTCTATGCGTCCCATCCGGACCACCTGGCCACCGGCGAGGCGACGCTCGGTGCGGTCTATCCCGATGCCCGCAACCCGTTCGCGTACCCGGAGTTGACCGCTGACGAGCATCCGGCGTGGACGGTCAGCCAGGTGTGGTTGACCGGGGCGCCTCGTCACGAGCTCAACCACGTCGTCGACATCACGAGCGTCTTCGATCGGAAGATCTTGGCGCTGCGGGCGCATGCATCGCAAGTAGGGCACCTGGCCGACCTGGACGAGCGGGTGCGAGCGCGGGCCTCGGCGGTGGCCGCGAACGGCAACCTGGCCGACGGTCGCCTCGCCGAGTCCTTCCACGTCGTCCGGGTGTGAGGACCGCCGCGCTCACCGCGGCGTGCGGTCGGTTGGCGGATCCGGACCACGCCGCAGCTCCGCTGGCTGGCCGCCGGCGCGCGCCGACCGGTACGCGGCCTCCAGGCACGAGACGACCTCGGCACCCAGTCGACCGGGGGCGGGGTTGGTGCGGCCGCCGGTGAGCAGCCGCACGAGGCCGGCGGTGGGGAGATGGGCCGGATAGATGTCGTCGGCGGAAGTGGCCCGGGTCCGGATGGACTGCCCGGCGCTGGTGCCTGTCAACGCTCCGGTGGCCAGGTCGTGCGTCACCATTCCCGCGCTGCCGAAGTAGCGGAACTGCCGGTGCTCCGGTTGGCCCGACGGGATCACCCCGATCGAGGCGAGTGTGCCCACACATCCGCCCTCGAACTCGACCATCATGGTGTCGATGACATCCACCGGATAGTCGAGGTCGCGCATGTGCGCGCTGACCCGGGTGGCTCGCAATCCGGTCACGTGCAGCAGCAGCGCCAGGGCGTGGGTCACCTCGGTCTGGCCCTGTCCGCCGCCGGCCACCGCCGGGTCGGCGTAGGTGCGGGGGTTCGGGTCGTCCGGGCCCCGGGGCCCCGGCCGGTAGAGGTGCGACCGGGCCGAGCAGTACAGGACGTTGATGAGGTTCAAGGGGCCGAGCCGTCCACTGGCGACAATGGTGCGCGCCCGGGCAACGTGGCGGCTGAAGTGGTACGGGTAGCCGACCACGAGGTGCAGCCGCGCGGCCCGCGCGCGCGCCACCAGGTCCCACGCGTGCGCGCCCTGCAGCGTCATGGGTTTTTCGACCAGCACATGCACACCTCGCTTAAGCGCCGCCCGGGCGGCGGCGAAGTGGGCCACGTGGGGAACGGCGATGACCACGCCATCCAAAGGCTGCGCGTCGAAGAGCGCGTCGGCGCAGTCGTACCGGTGGCGCAGGTCGAAGAGCTCGGTAACCCGGTCCAGCCGGGTCGGGTCGGTGTCGGCCACCGCGACGAGCACCGCATCGGGATTGGCCAGCAGGGCCGGGATGTGGTGCCGCACCGCCCATCGGCCGGCGCCGACCACGCCAATGCGCACCGGCCTTTTCATGCGGGCTCGGCCCGGGCGACCGGCCAGTGACCATCGGCGCAGGCCATGACGTCGGCGTAGAACCTGAGGAAGTTGCGCTGCACGCCCTCCTCATACCGGGGTGAGTAGACCGCGCCCGGACCGGGCCAGGTCGGCACGCGCCCGACCCGGCCGACGCCATCGCTACCCATCTGGTAGTTGAAGGTGAGGCCGAGCGTGCGGGCGGCGACGCTGCGACCGGTGCGCGCGGTGCTGGTCCACGGTTCGGCATCGTCCATCTCGAACGCGCCCCCGAAGGAGACCGTGCCCAGGCCGGCCGCGTAGCTACGCTGACGCTGGGCGGCCGACAGGTTGCGGTACGCGCAGAACCAGCTCCAGACCTCCAGCTCGCCGGGGCCACGCGGCTGCCACACCCGGATCGTCATCACGCCGGTCGCCGGATGGGCGTGGACGTCCTCGGTCGCGGGTTGCGCGAGCACCGAGAAGTTCGGGAAGACCGTCCCCACCATGACCCGGGTGCGGCCGGCGAGCGCGAGCTGGTCGGCACCGACGCAGCCGGTGCCGAAGGTGCCGGTCAGCTCGTCCGGCAGGCCCCAGAAGCGTGGGCCCGGGTCATCGCCGTCAGCGGCCACGGAGAGCGAGAGCGAATGCCCCGGCGCGGCCTGGATGTGGTAGCCCATCATGTCGGCTTCGAACGGCACCGGAAACGCCCCGACCTCCCACACCGACCGGTGCAGGGTGGCCAGGTGGTAGTCGTCGCCGGCGAAGTTCTCCGCCGGAGACTTCCAGTTGGCCGCCATGATGAAGCGCTGCGGTGGGGCGAGCACCTCCACCCCGTGCTCGTTGAGGCCGAAGAGCAGGTCCAGATACCAAGCCATACCGCCGAGGTAGGCCTCCAGGCTCGGTGCGGTGGGGTCGAGCGTGGCGAAGATCAGGCCATGGCGCTGGTCGACCCGGGCGGCCGGCAGCAGGCCGAGGTCCTCTTTGGGCAGACCGGCGAGCGCCTCCCGCCAGATCGGTGCTCCGGTGAGGCGGCCGGACGTGTCGTAGGTCCAGCCGTGGTACGGGCAGCGGAAGACCGGTGTGTTACCTGAGTCGGCCCGGCATACGGCCACGCCCCGATGGCGGCAGGCGTCCAACAGAACCCGCACCTCGCCGGTGCGGTCGCGGACCACGATGAAGTCGTCCTCGCCGATCTTTCGCCGGACGAAGTCGTTGGGGCGGGGGATCTCCGACTCGTGCGCGAGGAAGACCCAGCAGCGGGCGAAGATGCGGCGCAGCTCGTGCTGGTAGACGTCGGGGTCGCCGAAGATCTCCGCTGGCGCCTGACCGTGGGGGAGTAGGTCGGTCAACGCGGCGACGACCTGGCGAGCGTGGCCCTCGTCGTACACCGGCAGCTCCCTCGACGGCTCAGAACAGGCTCGGCGGCTCAGAACAGGTAGGCGAGGTTCGGCACCTGCAGGACCGAGAGGTCGAGCAGAATCAGGCGGCGGCGCAGCAGCAGGGCACCGTCGTGCCGGCCCAACCGGTCGCGGCGCTCGCCGGCGAGCAGCGAGGGCTGCGACTCATCCTGGCGCGTGCGGTAGATCAGAAGATTGCTGCGCACGTCCCAGCCACCACCGTCGGCGTCGTCGCCGGCCGCGACCTGGATGTTGGTGACGAACCGGCGGGTCCGCGGTGGCGGGTCCTCGGTCCACGCCGACGGGCTCTGGTTGCGCTCAACCCGGGCCCGCAGCGACCCGTAGTCCTCGTTGAGGTGAAACGCCTCCGCGGCGAAGCCGTTGCCCTGAGCCCGGCGCAGCGTCTGGCGGATCGGCAGCTGGTAGAGCACGGCCGGGCTGACCATGGTGTGCAGCCACTCCACTTCCCGCTGTGCGTCGAGCAGCCCGGCCTCGTGGTAGAGCCAGGCCACGACCTCGCTGTAGATCTCGCTGGTCGCTGCGATCACCGGGCTCACCCGCCCCGCGCAAAGCGGTACGAGCACAGGAACACCTGCCACACGACCTCCAGCTCGGCGGGGTCGCGCGGCCCGTACAGCAGCGGCGTGCCGACGAGCGGATGGGGCTCACCCCAGCCGTGGGCCAGCACGGCGGCGTGCACGTCGGCCGGGAGTCCGAGGTGGAGACTGCCGTCCTCGGCCGGGTGCAGGTGGGCGAACTCGTCACCCACCATGAACGCTTCGGCCGGTCCGTGCCGGGCCGGGGGCCGGAGGAAGAATCCCCGGGCGCCGGGAACGGAGATCTGGCTCGGCGCGACCTCAACCCCTTCGAGCGAGGACGCCCGGGTGAAGAGCTCCGCCTGCATCGTGACCGGGGCGGTCTGGGTGAGCTGTCGGTGCACGAAGACGGCCGGATCGGTGACGCCGGGGGCGGGCTGGCTGGTCGCCGGCGCCTCGCCGGTGCGGGTGGGTAGCGCCAGATCGGTCATCCGGCGCACCCGACGGTGGCCACGCCGAGCTTGGGTTCGGTCACCACGAACCGGCCGCGAACCGGGTTGTTGCGGTCCACTGTGTACGCCCCCACGACCGACTTCCAGTAGCCGGCCGTCGCCGTGATCTGCTCCCGGTCCTCCTCGGTGAGGTCGTCCTGGCGGAGCTTGCCCTGCAGCACCTGGTGCACGTCGGAGTAGAGCCGCGAGATCCGGTCTACCACCCGGTCGGTTCGTTCCTGCCCGCCCACGTCCCGGAGGTCCTCGATCCCCGACACGACCGTCAGGAAGGCGTCGAAGACGGCGTCCGGGTCGGCGTCGCGGGTGGTGAGCCGCTGCGCCTCCCAGAAATAGGACTCGGCCGGCCGGTTCTGGTTGTAGACCGCGGCTACCACGACGAGCAGGCGCAGGTAGGTGCGCCGGTAGCTCTCTTCGTAGAACTGCTCCGCCCCGGCCGGGTCGAGCTCGCCCCGCCGCAGGCTGGCCACGCAGGCGGAGGCCAGCAGTGCGCTGAACATGGCCAGGTGCACGCCGGTGGAGAGCAGCGGGTCGAGAAAGCATGCGGCGTCGCCGCAGAGGAAGTAGCCCGGACCGGCAAACCGTTCCGCGGTGTAGGAGTAGTCCTGCTCCAACCGGATGTCGCTGGTCATCTCCGCGTCGTGCAGCACGTACGGGAGCATCTTCGCCTCCCGCAACATGTTCCGGTAGATCTCGGGAAGGTCGTTGCGGGCACGCAGCTCCTGGAAGCGCCGACGGTGCATGACCACCCCGACACTGTGCACTCCGCCCCGCAGGGGGATCGCCCACACCCAACCCTCTTTGATCGAGGAGACGAGGGTGGCGCCCCCGGGTGCCTGCGGCACCGGCCGCCCGCCGGTCCAGTACGCCCACATTGCCACGTTCTTGAACGACTCGTGGAACCGGCGCCCGGACAGGTGCCGGTTCGCGACCACCCCGGCCCGACCGGAGGCGTCGATGAGGTAGTCGAACGAGCACCGCCCGCTCGCGCCGGTCGCGGGTTCCTGCCAGGTGACCGCGCTGGCTCGTCCCTGCTCGTCGAACTCCACGCCGGTGACCTGCCGCCCTTCGTGGACGCGCGCACCCTGGCTGGCCGCGTTGCGCAGCAGCAGCTCGTCGAAGTCGGCCCGTTCGACCTGCCAGGCATAGGTGTAGGCACCGGTCAGCGAGCCGAAGCGGTAGTCCCACTGCTGGTCGCCCCAGTGGAAGTACACACCCTCCTTGGGCTGGAAGCCGTATCCGTCCATGGTGGAACGAAGGCCGATCAGCTCGAGGATGGGCAGGCAGGCCGGGACAATGGACTCGCCGATGTGGTAGCGCGGAAAGTGGGCCCGCTCGAGGAGCTCCACCTCGATCCCCTCGCGCGCGAGCAGGGCGGCCGCTGTGGCGCCGGCCGGACCTCCGCCAATGACCAGCACCTGGGTGTGGCTCATCGCGACCTCCTGGCTGCCACCGTACGACGTGGAGCGTCGGCGCGATCGGGACTGACTCATACGCGACTGCGGTGTTGTCGATGCGTCAACGCCTGTGATTGGCTCGCGGAGTTTCACGCCTCGATCTAGGGGTGACGACGATGCGGGTAGCGGTAGTGCTGACCGGCGACGACCCGCAGGTCCTGAGCCGGGACGCGGCGGAGGCGCCCGCCGGGCTGGTCTGGCTGCCGCCGGGCAACGCGGCGCATCGGCGGGCGGTGCCGGTGCTCGACGCCGAGCCCAGCCTGACCCTCAGCCTCCTGGTCACCATCGACGGGTGGCCGCGCGCGCATCGGCTGGCCGTCGCCTACGCCCCCCGGCTGCGGCTGGCCGTCTGCGACCGCGATCCGGCAAGGCTGAGCGCTGCCGTCGATCGGGGCGAACGCGCGGTGCTGGCGCCCGGAGCGTGGTCTGAGGTGGCGCAGCTCGTCACCCGGGCGGGCCGGACCGGGTTGGGTGTCGTGTTGCCGATCTCCTACGGGTCGGCCGGCCCGAGTCTGGCCGCGGCCCGGCGGTGGCTGGGTGCGCCCGCCGATCTGGACGACGCGATGGTGCGTGAGGTGGTGGTGACCTCCGACCAGGCGCTGGGCCAGCGGATCGAGGACGCGAGCCGGCTCGGGCTCGGCCTTGTGCTGCTGGCCCCGGTGCCGCCGGAGCCGGCGGAGGGAACACCGCGCACGGTAAACCGGCACGCGATCCGGCTCGCGGTGCAGCTGAACGAGACCGTATCCGGCGGCGCGCTCGGCTGAGCCTCAGGCGGCCCAGAAGTCGTCGGCACCGTACTGGTCCTCGGGGAACCAGCAGATCAGGCCGAGCCGCTCGGCCGCGTAACGCGAGTCCTCGCGGATGTGAAAGACGATCACATCGCTACTCGAGAGGGCCTTGGCGCCGCGTCGGGCCTCGGAGCGGGCGAGCACGACGCTGTGCCGGCCGTTGAGGCCGCCGCGGAAGTAGCCGTGGGTCAGCACATCGTGGACCGGCATCTCCAGGGTGCCGCCGCTCGCGTCGATGAGCCCCTGGAGGAACGCGGTCACTTCGTCATCGCCCTGGTAGATGCCCACGTGCGGGTTCTTCTTCGGGTCACCGGGCAGGTGCCACTCGACATCGTGGTGAAACATCGACCGGAACACGCTGAGGTCGCCGCGTGACAATGCGCCGAACGCGTCCTTGAAGAAGTCGACTGTTAGCTCCTCGTGCTGTCTCATCTGCGTCATCGATGGGCTCCTTTCCGCGCATAGCATAGGCAGGACGTCCCGCCGGACGCCCGATTCTGCTGAGTCGGAAAGGAGCCAGTCGGCGTGAGCGCACCCACCCAGCTACGGCTACGGTCCCTTCTGGACCAACTCACCGCGTACCGGCCGCCCGCCGTGCCCGTCGCCGCGGACGGCTCCACCTCTCGCCTGGCCGCCAACGAATCGCCCTACCCACCGCTGCCCGCGGTCCAGGCGGCGATCGCTGAGGCGGCCGCGAATGCCAACCGTTACCCCGACCATGACTGTGTCGCTTTGACGTCGGCGATCGCGGCCCGGCTGAACGTGCCGCCGGACCACATCGTGGTCGGGGCCGGCTCGGCCGGAGTGCTGCAGTCGTTGATCACCGCGGTCGCCGAGCCCGGCACCGAGGTGGTCTACGGTTGGCGTTCCTTCGATGCGTATCCCGTGCTGGCCCGGTGGTCGGGCGCGGTCGCGGTGCCGGTTCCGTTGCGCGACGCGACGTTCGACCTTCCCGCCATGAGCGCCCGCGTCGGTTCGCTGACCCGCCTCGTCCTTGTCTGCAACCCCAACAACCCGACCGGAACTGTGGTCAGCCGCGGCGCGCTGGCGAACCTCCTCGATCGGGTGCCGCCGGACTGCCTGGTCGTGCTCGACGAGGCCTACCACGAGTTCGCCGGCGACCAGACCGCCGATGGCATCGAGCTGCATCACCGCTACCCCAACGTGGTCGTGTTGCGCACGTTCTCCAAGGCCCACGCCCTGGCCGGGCTCCGGGTTGGATACCTGGTGGCGGGCGAGCCGGTGGCCGCGGCGGTCCGGAAGACCCAGCTGCCGTTCGCGGTCGGTCACATCGCCCAGGCCGCTGCGCTCGCCGCCTTGCGGGTCCAGGGCGAGGTCGACCGGCTGGTCGGGCTCGTGGTCGCCGAACGGGATCGGGTCGAGCGGGCGCTGCGGCGGGCCGGTTACGACGTGCCGGGCTCACATGGCAACTTCATCTGGCTGCCGTTGGGACCGGGGTCGGCCAGGTTTGTGTCCGCGTGTGCCGAGGCCGGCGTCGCGGTTCATCGGGTCGGCGATGATGGCGTACGGGTGAGCATCGGGACGCCGCTGGAGAACGACCGGTTCCTTGCGGTCGCCCACTACCAAAGAGGTGAGCAGTGACCAACACTGATGTCGGCGTCCGGATCGACCGGATGATGATGTACGTCAATGACCTCAAGCGATCCGTATCCTTCTACACCACGCTCGGCCTGGCCGTGGCGACCGAGGACGACGAGGTTGTCCGGCTCACCGATAGCGCCGGCACGACGCTGGTTCTGCACGTGGTTGAGAACGAGTGGGAGAGCGTGGGTCGCGGGCTGCGCCTGTACTTCGCCACCGCTGACGCCGAGGCGACGGTGGCCCGGCTGCTTTCGGCCCATCCGGAAGCGACGCTGCTGCAACCGGTTCAGCTCATGGCGTGGGGGCGCCGCCACGGTTACCTGCTCGACCCGGACGGCTGGGAGATCTCGGTGTACGAGCCGGACGGCAGCGCCTGATGCGCGTCGATGTCGTTCTGCGCGGGATGAGCCTGCCGGCGATGGCTGAGTGTGTCGAGGCGGCCGAGTCGGCTCCGGCGCCGGTCACGTTGTGGCTGCCCGAGTCGCCCGGGGACCGCCACAGCCTGACCACCGCCGCCGCGCTGCTCGGCCGGTCCGGCCGCACCCGCATCGGCACCGGTGTGGTCCCGATTCCGTTACGGCACACGGTCGACCTTCTCGCTGGGGCGATGACCCTGGCCGAGGCGTTTCCGGACCGGTTCGACCTCGGCGTCGGCAGCGGCAACGTGGGATCGCTGACCAGTGCCGGCGTCGTCGTCGATCGGCCGCCGCTGCGGGTGGTGCGTCAGTTCCTCGATGCGTACGCGCAGTTGCGCGCTCGGGGCGGGCTCGCGGCGCTCGTCGACGTGCCCGCCGCGGTGGCGCCGCCACCGGTGTTTCTCGCCGCGCACAACCGGAAGATGATTGAGCTGGGCGTGCGCCGGGCCGACGGCGTGATCCTCAACATGGTGCCCGCGAGCGACCTGCCGGCCACCCTCGCCCACGTGCGGGCTAGTGCCGACCGGTCGGGCCGGGCCGGCACGCTCGGCATGTTCCTGCTCGCCGCGCTGGGCAGCGACGAGGTCGAGTCCGTGCGGGCGGCGCGCCGGGTGCTGATCGGCTTCCTGAGGTCACCGGTGGTCCGGACCCGGCTGCGCTCCTTCGGATCGCGCCATGCCGACCTCGCCGACGAGGTGGCGTTGCTGCCCCCCGCCGTGGACGACGAGGCCCTGGCGCGGGCGTTGCCGGCTGAGGTGGTGGCCGACTTCGCGGTCACGTCGACGGCCGCCCTGGCGGCCCGCCTGGCCGTGGCCCGCGACTACGGCTTCGGCTTCGTTGCGCTCTCGGTCTTCCCGGTGCCGCTTCGGCTGCGTCGGCCGTTCCCGCCGGTGCCGGAGGAGGGCGCGGCGCTGGCGGCCACGGTCGCCGCGATCGAGGTCATCGCAGGCTTGGTACGCGCGGACGCCCGTCCGCCAACTGCCGGGCGTGGGTGAGCGCGTCGGTTAGCAGATCCAGTCCAGTGGTGAGCTCCTCGACGCTCGCGGTCAGCGGCGGCAGCAGCATCACCACCTGACGTCGTGGCCCGCAAGCCTCAACCAGCAGGCCACGCTCGAAGGCGGCCCGGCAGGTGGCGGTGGCGAGCCCCTCGGGCTCGAGGAAAAGGCCGATCGCCAAACCCGACCCGCGCACCGCGGCGCCCGCATCGGCGTGTTCGGCCACAATCCCGGCCAGCCCGGCCCGCAGGTGCTCGCTCTTCTGCGCGGTCTGCTGCTCCAGCCCGCCGCCGGCCCAGAACGTCTCCAGGGCCGTGGCGGCCGTGACGAAAGCCGCGTTGTTGCCGCGGAACGTGCCGCTGTGCTCGCCCGGCCGCCACACGTCGAGGTCCGACCGGAAGAGGGTGAGCGCGAACGGTAACCCGTACCCGCTCAATGCTTTGGAGAGGCAGACGATGTCGGGCTCGATGCCGGCCGACTCGAAGCTGAAGAACGGCCCGGTGCGACCACACCCCATCAGCACGTCGTCGACGATGAGCAGCACGTTGTGGCGGCGGCAGATCCCGGCCAGCGCCTGCAACCACTGTGGACGGGCCGCGGTCAGGCCACCCTCACCCTGCACCACCTCGACGATCACCGCCGCCGGTGGCTCCTCGCCACTACCCGGGTCGTCGAGCAGCCGGGCCAGCCAGGTCAGACCGGCCATCGGGTCGTCGAGGTAGCCGTCGTACGCCAGCGTCAGCGCGTGTCCGAGCGGAACCCCGGCGGCGCCGCGTTTGAGCGCGTTCGACGTCAGCGCGAGCGAGCCGAGGGTCAGCCCGTGGAACCCGTTGGCGAAGCGCGCCACCGTGGTGCGCCCGGTTACCTTGCGCGCCAGCTTGAGCGCCGCCTCCACCGCGTTCGTGCCGGTCGGCGCCGGGAACATGACCTTGTAGTCGAGCTGGCGGGGCGTGAGCACGTGCTCGCGGAAGCGGTGCAGGAACTCCTCCTTCGCCACCGTGTAGGTGTCGAGGGAGTGCATGAGACCGTCGCGTTCGAGATAGTCCAGCAAGGCCCGCTTCAGCACGGGATGGTTGTGGCCGTAGCTCAACGTCGCCACCCCGGTGAAGAAGTCGAGATACGCACGGCCGTCGCGGTCGTAGACGTGGCTGCCGCGGGCGCGGTCGAAGACCGCTGGCCAGTTCCGGCAGTACGCGCGGACTTCGGACTCGACCTCTTCAAAGACGTTGGTCTCCACGAATCTCACGATGCCGCACGCGTCAGCCGACAGCAACGACGCTTACGCGACAGCGCGGGTCCGGACGCCTGCCATACTCGACCGCATGGTGCAACCGCCCGGGGCGGAGCCACTTCGCGACGCCCTGGCGCGCATCGACGGGGTGGTGGAGAGCGAGTCCGCTTTCAAGCCGACGTTGGCGTTCTGGATCAACGGCAAGGAGATCGCCCACTTCGAGGGTGAGTCCGCCGTGGACATTCGCCTGACCCGCGCTTTGATCCGTGACCGCCGGGCGCAGCTGCGCACCGACCCGCGGGTGCGGCTGCGCCCCAGCAGCTCGGCCGACTGGCTCACGGTCGAGATCCGTGAGCCGGCCGACGAGGCGTTCGTCATCGAACTGGTACGCGCGGCCGCCGACGCCCACCGGGAGCCGGCGGGGACGATCGCGGCGCCACCCCCGACCGGCGCTGACCTCGCCCGCCGGCGCCGGTTCCACTGAGCCGCGCCAGCCGCCGAGGAGGGCTCAGCGCGCCGGGTCAGCGGCCGGCGGTGATGAAGTCGACCACCTCGGTGACCACATCCGGGTCGGCGAGGATCCGGCGGTGGCCCAGACCGCTCGTCACCCGCAGCCGCGCCCCGGGCCAGGCCGCGGCGATCGCCGCGCCGTCGGAGACCGGTGTGGACGCATCACCGCGGTCGTGCACGACGAGGGTCGGGGGCATCGCCACCGCCCGGCCGAGCTCGGGCACGTCGAAGTGGCGCATGGGTACGCCCACCCGCCGCTCGACCCGGGCGATGAGGCGGCGCACGGTGCGCTCGCCGAGCCCGAGCACCTTGGCGAACTCGCGGAGCTGCCACAGGGGGTTGGCCATCGGCGCGACCAGCACCACCCGGTCGGCGTGCAGGCCATCGCAGAGCGCACCGGCGGTCGCGGTCGCACCCATCGAGTGGGCCACGATCGCCCGGGCCGGACCGTGCTGGGTGACCACGCGGGTCAACGTGTCGGTGAACTCGACGATCGTCGAGGAACGAGGCCCGAACCGGCCGGGGGCCGACGCGCCGTGGCTTGGCATGTCGAAGGCGACCACCCGGTGGCCGAGCCCGACCAGGGGCGCCACGAACGCCGTGAGCTGCCGGCGCTGCCCGGCCCACCCGTGCACCAGGTAGACGGTTGGCCCGTCGCCCCACGACTCACCGACCACTGTGGTCGGACCGAGGGAGACCGTGACCGGCGCCCCGGCGCGATGGCCGTCGGCCGGTTCGTCGGCCCGGCGCGGTGGCAGCGTGAACCAGATCCGCTCGGCCCACCGGGCGCCAACCTCGGGCGCGATCCGCTCGAGCCAGCCGAAGGCAGTCCGGATCGGTCGAGGGGTCGAAAACATACGAACGATCGTGCTTTTCCGTGGCTGCGCGATGACCTGGGTCATCTTTGATCCCTTCAGTCAGTGCCGAGAGTCGGCCGTGGCGACGACACGGGCCGCGTCGAGCAGGGCCTCGAACGCTCGTCGGGCGCGATCGACCGCCCGCTCATCGCCGAGCAGGCGCACGGTGTGGTGACAGGCGAGAATCACACCGTAGAAGTCCTGAGCGAACTGGTCCGCATCGGCGTCGGGGCGGAACTGTCCCTCGCTGATGCCGGTGCGGAAGATGGTGGCGATCATGTCGAACAGGTCACGCTGACTCTGCACGAAGCGGTCCCGCACGACGCCAGGTTTGTCGTCGAGCTCGATGGAGGCGGCGATGAACGGGCAGCCGCCGGGCAGCGAATCCCACTCGAGCCAAAGGTCGAAGAGCGCCCGCACCCGGCTCTCGCCGCGGGCCACCCGCAGGGCGGGGCGGGCAACGGAAACCTCGAAGCCCGTGCGGGCGTGGTCGAGCACGGCGATCTGCAGCGCCTCCTTGGAGCGGAAGTGCGCGTAGAGCCCGCTCTTGGACAGCTGCATCCGCTCGGCCAGCGAACCGATGGTGAGCCCGCCAAGGCCGACCCGGCGGGTCAGCTCGACCGCGCGGTCGAGCACCGCTAGCCGGGTGTCGTCGCCCTTGCTCACGCCACCATAAAAGCACGACCGTGCGGCGCAGCGCAAGCCGGTTGGTGCCGCGCCTGGCTACCTACCCCGATCGGCCGTCTCCTAGTCGGGGTCGGTGTGGTAGGTGTGGCCCAGGGGAGTGGTCCATTCGAGGTGGCCGTGCTCGAGTTGGCGTAGTCGGTAGTGGCCTTGGTCTTTGGCGCGGCGCTGCACCGGGGCGTCGGGCGGGCCAGGCGGGCAGATGGAGACCTCCCACACCGTGGCGGAGAGCTGGGCCTGGGTGTAGGCCAGCTGCCGCGCCCACGCCTGCATCACAAGCACCAGGTCGTGCCCGTTGAGCCGGGACAGGTCGACCTCGGCCAGCACCACTCCCAGCTGCGGACCCGGCGGCAGCTCCGCCAGCTCGACTGAGGTGGACATATGTTCGATCACATGTGCGGCCCTACCGTTGAGTGCGGCAGAAACTGGCTCAACACACCGACGGTGTGTGATGGCTTGACCTTCATCCATTGTGGAGTAGATGGCGGGTCACCAGCGATGACATCCAGCTCACCTCGTGCGTCGCCAAACCTATCGACGAACGTGGGCGATCAACGGTCGCGCCGTAACCGGACGGTCAGCAATTCGGGCATGTCGGAAACAGCCGGGTCACGGCCGTGGTCGGTGGTGGACGCACCGGTTCGTCCGCGCTGGGCGTGAGCCCGTTCACTATCGCCGCCTACGGCTTGGCGTACGGGCGTGAGGGCGCGAAGGTCGGTGGCCAAGGCGCCCGTACGCGGCGCATCTCTGGACGGAGATGCCCTTTGGCTGAACCGAGGTTCGACGGCTGGGATGAGCCCACGCTGGCCGAGACCAGCCATGCCGGACTACGGACGCTGATTCCCCCGGGCCGCACGATCTCGAGTCACCGGGCCGGGTCCGACGGCGCCCGCCGGCGGCGGGTGCTGGTGAGCTTGCTGATCCTCGCCGTCGTGATCGGGCTCGTTCTCGGCCTGGCCGGGCTGTCGGGGCGTTGGCACCCGGCCGGTGCAACGGGCCGCTTTGAGGATGAGTCGGCGTCCCGCGGCGGGCTGCGGCCGGCCGTTCCGGCGCCTCGGGGCGAGTCGGCGCCACCGAGCCAGCCGACTCAAGCCACCGCACCGTCGGCCGCCGCACCGTCGGCCGCCGCGCCATCGGCTACCGCGCCACCCGGTACCCCGCCACGGGCCGCCATGGCCGCGCCGGCGACCGCCGAGCCGCGACCGCCGCGACCGACCGTGCGCCCGACCACGACGGTCACACCGACACCGCGCCCGTCGCCGGCCGCGACTCCCACGCCGTCGCCGGCCGCGACACCCGCGCCGTCGGCCTCCGTCCCACGTACGGTCGCGGCGTACCTGACCGGCTACTCGTACTTCGACAACACTCCGCCCGGCTCGGTCGACATCTCGCATCCGGTGCTGCATCAGAGCGCGGGCGGCGCGGGCACCTACGCCGACCCGATCACCGTCGCGGTTGGACATTCGCTCGTCGGCGGTCAGGACATCCTGGACTGGCCGGCTGGGACGCGCTTCTACGTGCCGAACCTGCGGCGCTACTTCATCGTCGAAGACACCTGCGGCGACGGGTCGACGCCCGAGAATGGGCCGTGCCACACCGGCTACCCGGCCACGGCGACGACCTGGCTGGATCTGTGGGTTGGCGGCAGCGGTGCGGCACCCAGTGGCGCCGCCGCGTGCGTGACCAGCGTCACCGGTGTCTGGGATGTGCTCGTCGACCCCGCCCCGAACTACGCGACCGAGCCCGGCGACATCTACGGCAGCGCCGGTTGCGCCCAGCCGTACGGCAACGCCGTGGTCACGCCCTAGCCCCGTAGGGCGGCCGCCTTGCGGGCACGGTAGGCGGTCACCGCGGCCCGGTTGCCGCAGCCGGCGTCGCAGTAGCGCTTGCACCGGTTCTTGGTCAGGTCGACCACGACGTTGTCGCAGTCCGGGTGCTCGCAGATGCGCAGCCGGCCCAGCTCTCCGCCGCGCACCACGTCGATGAGCGCCATGGCCGCCTCGACCGCCATGCGCACCGCGAGCGGGGCGTCCTGGGGTGTCGCGTGCAGGTGGTACGGGCGCTGATCGTGGCGCACCAGCTGGGGCAGCGCCCGAGACTCGGCGAGCAGCCCGTTGATGATGGCGACGACCTCGTCCTCGGTGGACTCCCAGATCCGGCGCAGGCGGGGACGCAGCTGCTGCACCGCCCGCAGTTCGGCCTTGGTGTGCTCGCGCCCGCCGGTCCATCCGTACGCATGGAAGAACTCGTCCAGCGCGGCCAGATCGGCCAGCCGGTCGCCGGTTGGATCGAGGGTGTTGACGAGGGCGGCGGCCGCCTCGAGGGCGACCTCCGTGTCATCAGTAAAAAGCACCTTGACTCCTGTCAGGGTCGACCGGTACTGTCATCATCATATATGGGTTTTGGTCATTACACAGTTGATCCTTACGTGGCGGCCGCGCGAGGGGGGCGGCCGCTGCTTTCTGAGGGGACATGATGCGACCGCAGTCCACGGTGCGGGCGGGTCTTGGCCTGGCGCTGATCTCGTCGGTCACGTTCGCCACGTCGGGCACGTTCGCCCGCTCGTTGCTCGGGGCGGGCTGGTCGGCCGAGGCCGCGGTGGCGGCGCGGGTGGCCGTCGCCGCCCTGGTGCTCGCCATCCCGGCGGCCATGGCCGTGCGCGGGCGCTGGCGCGTCCTCGGGCGCAACCTTGGCCCGGTCGGGCTGTTCGGCCTCTTCGCCGTCGCCGGCGCACAGGTCGGCTTCTTCAATGCGGTCCGCTACCTGCCGATCGGGGTCGCCCTGCTGCTGGAGTACTTCGGCATCGTGTTCGTGGTGCTGTGGATGTGGGCCCGGCACGGTCAGCGACCGCGGCTGCTGACCACCCTAGGGTCAGCGGCGGCGCTGCTCGGCCTGGTGCTCGTGCTCAACCTCGCCGCCGCAGAGCGTATCCAGCCGACGGGTGTGCTGTGGGGCCTGACCGCCGCGGTCGGGCTGGCCACTTACTTTGTGCTCTCTGCCCGGGTCGACGGTGAGCTGCCGGCGGTGGCGTTCGCCAGCGCCGGCATGGCCATCGGTGCCGGCGTGCTGTTCCTGCTCGGCCTGGTCACGGTGGTGCCGCTGCACGCCACGTTCGGCCCGGTCAACTTCGCCGGTCTGCGCATGAGCTGGTGGATCCCGGTGGTGGGCCTGTCCCTGCTGGCCGCGGTGGTCCCTTACGTCGCGGGCATCGGCGCGGCCCGCATCCTCGGCGCCCGGTTCGCGTCCTTCGTAGGCCTTACCGAGGTGCTCTTCGCCGTGCTCATCGCCTGGCTGCTGCTGGACGAGCTGCCCACGGTCGTCCAGTTCGTCGGCGGCGCGTTGGTCCTGGCCGGGGTCAGCTTGGTGCGCGCGGACGAGCTGCGCCTGGACCGCAAGCCCAGCCGGGCCCGGCCACGGTCGGATCGTCGGGGTGCGCTCTGGGACCCGGCCGCCGCGGAGGCGCCGCGTGAGGTGCTCTGCTGACCGGCCCCGCGCCGAGGCGGCGGTGCCGTCGCTAGCTGGCCTCGCCGGCGGTGCCGTCGCTAGCTGGCCTCGCCGGCGGTGCCGTCGCCACGGACCGAGCGCAGCAGCACCTCGGAGATGTCGGTCACCCGTACCCCCTCGGCCTTGCCTTGCTGGGTGCGGGTGGCCACGCCGTCGCTGAGCATGATGATGCAGTACGGGCAGGCCGCGGTGACCAGCTCCGCGCCGGTGCCGAGGGCCTCGTCGGTGCGAGCCTCGTTGATCCGGGTGCCGATGGACTCCTCCATCCACATGCGAGCGCCGCCAGCACCGCAGCAGAAGGAGGTTTTCTGGTTACGCGGCATCTCGGTGAACTGCACGCCGGGCACGCTGCCGAGCAGCTCGCGTGGCGGGGTGAAGATGCGGTTGTGCCGGCCCAGGTAGCACGGGTCGTGGTAGGTGACCGCGGTCGACACCTCGTGCGCCGGCACGAGCCGCCCCTCAGCGACCAGCCGGGCCAGCAGCTGGGTGTGGTGCACCACCTCATAGCGCCCACCCACCTGCGGGTACTCGTTGGCGATCGCGTTGAAGCAGTGGGCACAGGTCACCACGATCTTCTTGGCGCCGACCGTGTTGAGTGTCTCCACGTTCTGCTGCGCCAGCTGCTGGAAGAGCAGCTCCTGGCCCAGACGGCGGGCCGGGTCGCCGGTGCAGGTCTCGCCGCCGCCGAGCACCATGAACTCCACGCCGGCCTCGTGCAGCAGCTGCGCCACCGAGCGGGTGGTGCGCTTGGCTTTGTCGTCGAGCGAGCCCGCGCAGCCGACCCAGAACAGGTACTCGACGTCGTCGGGCAGGCGGTCCGCACCGTCAGTGCCCAGCACGCGAACCTCGAACGGCAGCCCGACCATCCATTCGGTGCGGGCCTTGGCCCCGCGGCCCCACGGGTCGCCGGCCCGCTCCAGGTTGCGCAGCATGACCTGCGCCTCCTTGGGGAACTGTGACTCGATCAGCACCTGGTAGCGGCGCATGTCCACGATGTGGTCCACATGCTCGATGTCGACTGGGCACTGCTCCACGCAGGCGCCGCAGGTCACGCAGGACCACAGTACATCCGGGTCGATGACGCCGCGGGCGTCGGCGGAGCCGACGATCGGCCGGGACGCCTCGGCCCGAACGCTCTCTGGCAGGGCGGCCCGCTCCTGGTCCGAGGTGGCGAGCAGGTAGGGCGCCTTGGCCTGGGCGTGGTCGCGCAGGTCCATGATGAGCAGCTTGGGGTTGAGCGGTTTGCCGGTGTTCCAGGCCGGGCACTGCGACTGGCAACGGCCGCATTCGGTGCAGGTCGCGAAGTCGAGCATGCCCTTCCAGGTGAAGTCCTCGATCGCCCCGCGGCCGATCCGGTCGTCCTCGCCCGGGTCCTCGAAGTTGACCGGCTTACCGCCGGAGTAGATCGGCAGCAGCGGCCCCAGCCCGCGGGGTCGGCGGGAGAACGCGACGTTGAACGGGGCCGTGAAGATGTGCAGATGCTTGGAGTGCACGACGATGACCAGGAACGCCAGCACGACGCCCAACGAGGCGAGCACGCCGACGGTCTCCAGCACGTCGTTGGCCGTACGCCCGAGCGGCCGCAGCACGCGCGCGACCGCCTCGGAGGCGAACGCCCCGTTCGGGAACGGGAAGTTGCCAGTGTTGATCTGCGCACCGCGGTAGAGCAGCAGCGTCCACATGACGTTGAAGATCATAAATAGGACGAGCCACGCGGCGCCGAGGTGCGAGCGGAAGAAGCGGGACCGGCGACCCTCCCGTCCCGGGTTCTGGCGTAGCCGGATCGCCGCGAACACCATCAGACCGCAGAGCACCGCCACGATGAAGAGGTCCTCCAGGAACCCCAACCACGCCGCGGTGCCGATGAGCGGAATGTGGAAGTCGCGCTGGAACAGCGCGCCGAAGCCCTCAAGGATCGTGGCGCCGAGAATGAGGAAGCCCCAGAACACGGCGAAGTGCGCCGCCCCGGGCACGCTCCACTTGAGCAGCTTGCGCTGCCCGAGCACCTCGCTCACCACGGCCCGGACGCGCACACCGACGTCGCGGACGCGGTCGGGGTCGGCCGGCTGCGCGGTGCGACCGAGCCGATAGAGCATGAACACACGGCGACCGGCCAGAACGAACGCCACCGCGGTCATCGCCAAGCCGATAACGAGTCGCACGATCACCTTGTGACCATACCGGAGCCGGCCCCACCGGCCCCGGGGCAACCGTCACCTCGACGCCGGGGGCAGCCACCGCCGCGAACGGCCGATGGTCGATAGTGAACGCATGAAGCCAGAACCGGTATCGATCGAGACGAGGACGGCTCAGCCGGTGCTGAGCGTGCGCTCGGTGGTCGCGATCCATGACCTCGGCCAGAACCATGCCGAGCGGTTCGAGGCCATCGCCACCTATCTGCAGAGTCACGACGTACGCCCGGCCGGCCGCCCGTACGTGCGCTACCACACGTTCGATGACGACGAGACCGATGTCGAGGTGGGCATCCCGCTGCATTCCGCCGGGGCGCCGGCCGACGACCAGTTGCGGCCGGGCCAGCTACCGGGCGGCACGATGGTGGTGGCCTGGCACGACGGCGAGGATCGCCGGCTCGGCGAGGCGTACGCGCGGATCAGCTCGGCCATCGACGAGGGTGGCTACGAGCGCAACGGACCGGCCTGGGAGGTCTACCACTGGCTCGACCTCTCCGGCCACGATCAGCCCGATCCGGACCTGCCGCGCATCCAACTGGTGCAGCCGGTGGTGGCCGGCCCGGCCTGAGTTTCGCCGGGGTCGGTCCGGGTGGCTGCCGGAGCCGCTCCGGGGTAGCTGAGGAGGCCCATGCCCGGCCGGATCGAGGACTACGCGGTCATCGGCGACCTGCAGACCGCCGCCCTGGTCGGGCGGGACGCGTCGATCGACTGGCTGTGCCTGCCCCGGTTCGACTCGCCGGCCTGTTTCGCCGCTCTCCTGCACGATGACACGGCCGGTCACTGGCGCCTCGGACCGGCCGGCGGCGGCGGCGCCACCCGGCGGCGCTACCGCGACGGCACGCTGATCCTGGAGACGGAGTGGGAGACGGCCGGCGGATGCGTGCGGGTGGTGGACTTCATGCCGCCGCGGGGGCAGGCCGCCGATGTGGTGCGCATCGTCGAGGGCCTCTCCGGCGAGGTGCCGATGGCCATGCAGCTGCGCCTGCGCTTCGACTACGGCCGGGTCGTGCCCTGGGTGCGCCGTTACGGGCTCGACCTCGGCGCGATCGCCGGCCCGGACGCGGTGTGGCTGCGCACCGACGCGCCGCTGCGCGGCCAGGACCTCACCACGGTCGCCGAGTTCACCGTCGCGGCTGGGCAGCGGGTGCCGTTCGTGCTGACCTACCGGCCCTCGCACCTGCCGCGGCCCCGCCCGGTCGACCCGCTGGCCGCGCTCGAGGACACGGAGCGGTTCTGGGCCCGGTGGATCGGCCGCTGCCGCTACGACGGCCGCTGGGCGCCGGCCGTACGCCGGGCGCTGATCACGCTCAAGGCGCTGACCTACGCGCCGACCGGTGGCATCGTGGCCGCGGCCACCACGTCGCTGCCCGAACGGCTAGGAGCCGATTTGAACTGGGACTATCGGTTCTGCTGGCTGCGCGATGCCACCTTCGCCCTGCAGGCGCTGCTGAGCACGGGATACATCGCCGAGGCGAAGGCCTGGCGGGAATGGCTGCTGCGGGCCGTCGCCGGTGACCCGGCCGACCTGCAGACCATGTACGGGCTTGACGGCACCCGCCGCCTGCCCGAGTACACAATGGAGTGGCTTGGCGGCTACGAGGGCTCCGGGCCGGTGCGGGTCGGCAACGCCGCCGCCGAGCAGCTGCAGCTCGACGTGTGGGGCGAGGTGCTCGACGTGCTGCACCTGGGCCGCGAGTCCGGCATCGCCACCACCGGCGCCGGCTGGGACCTGCAGCGCGCGCTGGTCCGGTTCCTGGAGGGCAACTGGCATCGACCCGACAACGGCCTATGGGAGGTGCGCGGGCCCCGGCAGCAGTTCGTGCACTCCAAGGTGATGGCCTGGGCCGCGTTCGACCGCGCCGTGCGCGCCGTGCGCCAGCACGGTCTCAACGGGCCGGCGGCGCGGTGGGCCGGCATCCGCGACGAGATCCACGCCGAGGTCTGCGCCAAGGGCTTCGACGCCGGACGCAACACGTTCACCCAGTTCTACGGCTCGGCCGGGCTCGACGCCGCGCTGCTGCTCATACCGCGGGTCGGGTTCCTGCCCTGGACCGATCCCCGGGTCGCCGGCACGGTCGAGGCGATCCGGCGTGAGCTCTGCGTGGACGGGTACGTGCTGCGCTACCACCCGCAACAGCACGATGTGGACGGTCTACCCGGCACCGAGGGCGCCTTCCTCGCCTGCACGTTCTGGCTCGCCGATGCGCTGTACGGTCTCGGCCGGGAGCAGGAGGCGATCGAGCTCTTCGAGCGGCTGCTCGAGCTGCGCAACGATGTGGGACTGCTCAGCGAGGAGGTAGACCCGGCCACCGGAAGGCACCTGGGCAACACGCCCCAGGCGTTCAGCCTGGTCGGCCTGGTCAACACCGCCCGCCAGCTCAGTGGACTTCCGGCGTCCGGACGTAGCGCAGGTGGGCGGAGGCGGCCGAGGCGAGCCGCCGGGCCAACCCCTCCTCGTAGGTCGTGACGAGAATCTGGCGCACGTGCCGGCCGGCCGCTCCCATCAGCGACGCGGTGATCCGGCGGTTGCGCGGGTCGAGGTGCTCCAGTGGCTCGTCCAGCCACAGGAACGAGGCCCGCGTCGACGCGCCGAGCACGAGCAGCCGCGTGGCCAGCAGGGCGACCACCTTTTCGCCGCTGGAGAACTGGCTGAACGGGATCTCGTGCACACCGCGCACGAGCACCAGGTGCCCGTCGGCCCGCAGCCGCAGCGACCCGCGCTCGCCGAAGACGCGCTTCCACCGATGGCTGATCTCGGCGGCGAGCGGGTCGATCCGTTCGGCCAGGACGGTGTCGGCGGTGGCGCGCATCACCTCGGCGGCGACGCTGGTCACCGCCTCGTGCCGGTGCGCCTGCGCGGCCGCCTCGGTCTCGCGGGCGATGCGTTCCTCGTCGGCCAGCGCCGCGGCGACCGACGAACGGTGCGCCCGGGCCGCCGCCGCCTGCTCGTCGAGGCGCTCGGCGTCCTCGCGGGCCGCCTGCACCGCGAACGTCGCCGCGGCGAGGTCGGCCGGAGCGTCCACAGTGGCCGCGGCCAGCTCCGGCACCCGGACCACCCGCCGGCCCAGCGCCCGGATGTCGGCCAGTCGCTTCGTGGCCGCCTCCACCTGTCCGGCGGTGGTGGCTTCCCGAGCCACCAGATCGGCCATCTCCCGCTCGTGGCCGGCCTCGGCCCGGGCCACGTCGCCGGCCGAGAGCTCACGCCGGCATACCGGGCATTCGGCCTCGGCCGAGTGCAGTGTGGACACCGACGCCCGCACCGCGACCAGCCGGCCGGCGAGCGTGGCGGCGTCGCGGCGATGCTCGTCCAGGGCCTCGGCCGCGGCGAGCTCGGCCGCCTCCAGCACCGCGGCCAGCTCGGTCGGTCGGGTGATCCGGCCCAGCCGCGTACCCCGACCCAGCACCGCCCGCGAGTCGGCCACCAGCTCGGCGAACTGCTGCCTGGCCACGACCGCCTTGGCCCGCATCGCCTCCTGATCGCGGACCGCGCGCAGCTGACTCTCGGCGAACTCGAGGACTCGACGAGCATCGACCCGAGCCGCCTGCGCGCGGGCCTCGGCCGCCTCGGCCTCGGTGAGTTGAGCCCGCAACCGGGACTGGTCGGCGGCCGCGCGGCGGCTGGCCTGGCGGACCTGGCGGGCGGCTGCCTGGGCCTGCTCGTGCAGCCGGCCCAGGGTCTCGGCGGCTTGCTGAAGGTCGTCGACGCCGAAGACGCGGCGAAGGTGGGCCTGCAGGTGAAACGCGCCCGCGGCGTCGTCGGCGACGGCGTCGCTGGGCAGCAGGGTGGTGCGGCTGAGGAACTCGCGCGAGGCGCCGAAGGCCTCGGCCATTACCTGTCCCACGCCGTCCTCGTCGATGCGGCGCCCGTCGAGACGAGCCTGCACCGGCTCGCCGCGTTCGCCGACCTCCCGGGTGATGGCGAGGACGCGTCCATCGGGCAGCTCGAGGTCGACCCCGACCCGGGTGTGCGGGGCGCCGACGCGGCGCGCGGCCCGGGCGTCCACCTTCGACAGTGCGCCGTAGACGCCCCAGGCCGCGGCCTGCACGAGCGACGTCTTGCCCACGCCGTTCTCAGCGACGACGAAGGTGAGACCCTCGCCGAGGTCCAGGCTCAGGTCGGCGAAGGCCCGCCAACCCTCGATGTTCAGCCGTCTGATCATGCTGCCGCCTCCGCGGAGGAGAGCGCGTCGGCGGTCATGCTGCCGCCCGGGAGATGCG
>JBLNGJ010000219.1:0-6650 GCA_050264675.1 Micromonosporaceae bacterium | reverse complement strand
AGATGCCATCGGGCAGATCGGCAACGCCTACTCGGCCCAGGGTCAGCTGCTCGCTCTCGTCGACCGGGTGGGCCAGCGGCTGGCCGGCTGGCCGGTGGAGTTCGCCCTGCGGGAGAGCTTCATCGTGGCCCAGTACGCCGACGACGCGCCCGACGAACCACCGCGCCTGGTCTCGCGGGCTGATGTGTTCTTCGCGTCCGAGCTCGACCGCCTGCCTGGCCTGCCGGGCCAGGCGATCGAGCGGTTCACCCGCCATCACGGTGGTCGGGCGGTGCGGTTCGGTTCGCTCGGGGAGCTCAGCGAGCTGGTGAAGCTCCACTCTGGACTGCCGGACGACAGCTTGGTGGTCCACCAGGCCCGGTGGAACCCCGACGAGGGGGCCGGCGTCGCTCACCTGGTGCCCCGCGACGTGATGCTGTCATTCGGTCGTAACCCCATGCGGCCCCGCGGTCTCTACGGCCGGCCGGCCCGCTGAGACTGGCCGCGGGCATAACGGCTGCGGCATAACGGCTACGGGCGCAACTGCTGCACCAGCGGCACGAAGGCCGGAGCGAACGCGCCGAGAATCTCGCCGCTCCCGCCGTCGCGCCGCTCGGCCGCGATCATGCGGGTCTCGAGGTCATGGAACGTGGCCGGTGCCGGCTCCCCGTCGAACTCCGTCCAGACCCGGACCACGAGCGCCCACTGGCCCGGGGTTGGCCCGGCGCCGGTCCAATGGGCGGCGATCGCCGATCGCATCACCGGCGTCAGCTCGGATCTGATCTCAGCGAGGCAGCGGTTGAGCTCATAGGGACTGTGGCCGACGGCGAGGCCGAGTGCAGCCTGAAAATGCCCGGTCGGGTCGGTGCCGGCCCGCGCGGCGGCGAGGCCCTGGAGGCTCTCCAGCCGGGCGAGCACGTCGAAGAACCAGCAGTCGGTGTCGCTGTCGGCGTCGGCCGCGGGCGGGCCGAGCGGCTCGCCGTGGCCGGACCTCTGCGCGTAGCACCGCGCCAGGTCACGGTGGACCTGCGCGCTCCGGTCGCCCTGACCGATCCGTCGGGTCAGGTCGATCAGGTCGGCCGGCACGCTCCGGCCAAGGGCGTGCTCGATGAGCCCGACGTTGTGCAGGCCGATCGCGAGCCGGTGCCAGCTCTCGGCCCGGGTCAGCAGCGCGATCGCCTGCCACGTCTGGTCGTGGGCGCGGGAGAGCTCACCCGTACGGGTCAGGAACCGCGCCAGGTCCAGCCGCATCCAGCCTTCGCCGAAGCCGTACTGGCGCCCTTTCTGGGCATCGGCGGCCGACTCGTAGTGCCGGGCGATCTCGGCGCTCGCCTCCGCCGGCGGGCCGGCCGGGCCCACCAGGGCATAGCTGCCGAAGTCCCGGCCTTCGAGGTTGCGGGCCAGGTTCCATCGGACGATGCCGTAGTAGATCGGCCACACGCGCTCGCCCTGGTGGTCCTCCATCTCCTGCAGCGCCCGCCGGGCCGACCGCACACCGGCGACGAAGGCCGGATCGGCCGCCGCGGTGCCGGCGGACATGAAGCCCTCGGCGGTATGCGCCCGCAGATAGGCCCGTTGCTTGGGCTCCTCGGCAGCGTAGTCGGGTGGCAGCGAGTCCCAGTACCGCTGGTAGAGGCCCATGCCGTCGCGGACCCGGCCGGCGAGAACGTAGATGCGGCCCAAGGTATGGCCGATAGCTGACGAGCCGCTGGCCGCGCGGTAGGCGGTCTCGGCCGCCCGGATCGCGGCCGGGTAGTCGCCCCGCAGCCGGAACAGGTCGGCCCGGGTCGACTCGATCGTCACCACGAGGTCGTCGTGGCGCGGGGCCGAGAGCGAGCGCACGCGGTCGGTAGCACGGTCCAGATAGGACAGCGCCGAGGTGCCTTCGGTCCAGCGTTCGGCCCGGGCCAGGCCGAGATAGGCCTGGGCGATCTCCTCGTGCGCCGCGGCGTCCTGGTGGTCGAGCAGGCCCAGGATGCGCTCGAAGCAGGGCTTGGCGGCGAGCGGGCGATCACCGTCGAGGAAGGTGTTGCCCAGCTCCCGCGCGAGCGGGACGACGACGCGGATCCGAGCCGGCTCGCCGAGGGCTGGCGCCTCCCAGCCCTGCGAACTCTCCGGTTCCACAATGGCCAGCAACCGTTCGAGGATCTCACGTCGCAGCTCGGCCGAGAACCGGCGCTGCCGCAGCGACTCGAGCAGGGTTGTTGCGTGCTTCTCGTCGGCCCGCAGCGCGTGATAGAACGCCTCGAACACCAGCGCCGGCTCGCGCTCCCGTTCGGCCTCGAAGTGCTCCGCGCACAACCGGTTGAGCTCCTTGAACCGTTGGGGTTCCCGGTCGCGCAGGTAGGTGACAAAGGCCCGCCGGACCTCCTCGTGGTACTGGTACTGACCGGGCACGTCGCCCCGCGGGTAGCAGAACGTGCCGGCGCGCTGGATGATGCGCTCGAACTCCACGTCGGCCGCCGCGGGGGCGAGGCCGTTCAGGACAGCCAGGATCTCGCTGCTGAAGTAGCGTGGAACCGCGCTCGACTCGATGAACTGCCGCATCTCGACCGGCATCCGGTTGACCATCTGCTCGATCCAGACCTCGGCAATCGTGGCGCTGCCGCGGGTGTCCAACTCGTGGACAACCTGGCGCACGAGGTCGATGGTGACCGATCCGAGTTCTCCGCCGGCGCGCTGCAGCACCAGATCGGTCACCAGCATCAGCAGCAGCGGGTTACTGCCGGAGAACTCGTGCCCGGCCTCAGGCGAGCCGATCAGGGTCAGCCGGGCACAGGCCCGCGCCGTGGCCGCGTCGATGGTCACCGTGTCGCCGAAGCGTCGCTGCAGGTACTCGCCGACTTCAGCCTCGCCCAGGCCCGAGATCGCGCGCAGGGCGAAGCGGGCGTGGCCGGCGTACCCGGCCGGTGGCGGGTTCCAGCCGGCGACCACCAGCACGGCCCGCAGCTCGCCCCGCAGGATGCGGCCGATCAGGTACTGATAGACATCCTGCTCGACGTCGGCCTCGGCCTTCTCGAACGTGTCGAGCAGCAGGACGACCGGGGAGCGCAGCTTCTGCACCCACTGCGCGAAGGCGTCCACCAATGCTTCCTTCGCCTCGACCAGCGCCCGTTCGTCGACCGACCGGTCGCGCAGCAGAGTCCGGTAGTACTCGGCCCGCTGGGCGAACGACGCCGACGGCTTGCCCAGGTTGGCCTGCAGCCGCCCCATCAGCGTGCTGAACGTGTGCTGGCCGCGGTACATGTCCACCAAGGAGGCGCGGGCCCCGCGCGCCGGGAGCAGGCTCGTGAAGTGCCGGAGTAACCAGGACTTTCCGTTGCCGGTCGGCCCGTACAGCCAGAGCACCGCACCTTCGCGCCGGGTGCGGAGCCCTTCGATCAGGTCGGCGAACTGCCCGATCTCGGGTCGCGGGACGAAGAGTGTCGGGTCGAGCAGCGGGTCACGTTGGCTCGCCGCGCGGCCAGTTCCGGTCGAGGATCTCTCCGCCGCGGGGCCAGGCCAGCCGATGAACTCGCGCAGCGTCCGGCGGGTGATCCGCTCGATGCTGCCCTCCCGCTCAACCGCGCCCAGCTCTTGACGTTCGGTCTCGAGGTCGGCGTGCGCCCAGCGTCCACCTAGGACGAGCAGTACGATGCCACCGACGAGGAGCAGCGCCAGCAACGGGCTGGCCGACCACAGGTCGAGCCATCGGGAGAGCAGCAACGCCTGGCCGACAGCATCGACGGTCAGCGGGCGGCGATCGGCGACGAGCGTGGCCAGGTTGCCGACCACGATGCCGAAGTACGCCACGAAGGCCAGCCACCAGAGGCGCAGCCCGGCCCGGACCCAGTAGCGGATCGGGGTGTACGTCCTTCGTGGATAGCGCGGGTAGGCGCGGCCGGTCGAAGGCTCGCTGGAGGTGGGAGGACTCGCCGGCACAGGTGCTTCCTCGGGGTAACGGGCCGTTGCTGGCGATCAGTCTGGGTGATATTGAACGGCCGGACAAGAGACGGGCGGGTCAGTGCGGGCTGGCCGTGACGCCCGGGGTGGGTGGCGGGGGTGGCGCTGTCATCGGCAGCGGTGCGCTGATGACCACCGGGCCCGGCATCGTGATGGTGGGTGGGGCCGGCGCCACCGGACCGGTCAACGTGAGCGTGCCGAAGCTCACCCGTACGCCGGTCACCATGCCGTCCGGGTCAAAGCAGTAGATGCCCGGGTCGACCGGCGGCGCGAGCGCGGCCGAGTTCGACTCCACCGAGTAGCAGTCGCCGCCGGCCCCGGCCAAGTGCGGTGCCGCGGCGACCGAGAGCGCCGTCTCCCGGTCGACCAACGGATCGATCCAGTCGGTGAAGACGTGCTGCACCCGAGGGTCGATCGTGGTGGCGAGGTGGGTGACCCGCACGCAGCCCGGCGAGACCGGCGGCAGGTCGGGCCGGCTGACGCTGCTGCCGGCGGCCGAGCCGAGCGCGCACTGGAACAGCCCGGCCGCGGAGGAGAACATCGCGACATCGGCGAGGCCGCCGAGGGCTCCGGCCGGCACGGCCACCAGCCAGGTCCCGTCGGTGGCCACGGCTACGGTCACGGTGCGGTCGGCCCGCTGGGGCGTGGTGAGCAGGTAGGTCGCCACGTACCGCCGGTCCTTGGCCGCGGCGGCCAGGCCGGCCAGGCGGTCGCGGTCGGCCAGCCGGGACAGCGCGGTGGGGGTCGGGGCCGGCCCGGGCTGCGGGCCTGGACCGCACGCGGTCAACGCCAGCGTCGCCGGACCCAGCATCGCCAGACCCAGCATCGCCAGACCCAGCCGGGCGACCGGACACACCCGGGCATTCTCCCCCGGTCCGTCGTCGCATCGTGGTATCGACTCTCCCCGTTCGCGCCCCGCGCGGGTACCCTGGTCAGCAGCTCCGTCACCGCCGTCGGCTGCCATGCCGACGGCGTTTCGGTACGCGGGGTGCCGAGGAGCTACGGGCGCCTGGAACACCACGAGGAGGGCGGCACACCCGTGGCGTTGATCGTGCAGAAGTACGGCGGCTCATCGCTGGCCGACGCCGAGCGGATCAAGCGTGTCGCCGAGCGCATCGTCGCCGCCCGCAAGTCCGGTGACGATGTCGTCGCAGTCGTCTCGGCCATGGGCGACACCACCGACGAGCTGCTCGACCTCGCCAACCAGGTCACCCCGCTGCCGCCCGGACGCGAGCTCGACATGCTGCTCACCGCCGGCGAGCGCATCTCGATGGCGTTGCTGGCAATGGCGATCCACAACCTGGGGTACGAGGCCCGCTCATACACCGGCTCGCAGGCCGGGGTCATCACGACCAGCTCACACGGCAAGGCCCGCATCATCGACGTGACGCCCGGGCGCCTGCGGGGCGCGTTGGATGAGGGCGCCATCGCCATCGTCGCCGGCTTCCAGGGCGTGGCCCAGGACACCAAGGACATCACCACTCTGGGTCGCGGCGGCTCAGACACCACCGCGGTGGCGCTGGCCGTCGCCCTGAAGGCCGATGTGTGTGAGATTTACACCGATGTGGACGGCGTGTTCAGCGCTGACCCGCGGATCGTGCCCAACGCGCGGCACATCACGCACATCACCTATGAGGAGATGCTCGAGCTGGCCGCGTGCGGTGCGAAGGTGCTGCACCTACGCAGCGTGGAGTACGCCCGGCGGTCCGGTCTGCCGATCCACGTCCGCTCGTCGTACACGAACCAGGCCGGCACCTGGGTGGTCGGCTCGATGGAGGAAATGCCCGTGGAACAGGCCCTCATCACCGGTGTTGCCCACGACCGGAGCGAGGCGAAGATCACCATCGTCGGGGTTCCGGATGAGCCGGGCCAGGCCGCCCGCATCTTCCGTGCGGTCGCGGCGGCCGAGAGCAACATTGACATGATCGTGCAGAACGTCTCGACCGAGGGCACCGGACGCACGGACATCTCCTTCACGCTGCCCCGATCGGACGGGCCGACCGCGATGGCGGCACTGAACAAAGTGCAGGACGGTGTGGGTTTCCGTGCCCTGCTCTACGACGACCACATCGGCAAGGTCTCCCTCGTCGGGGCCGGGATGCGCTCGCATCCGGGCGTGGCGGCCAAGTTCTTCGCCACGCTGGCTCACGCCGCGGTGAACATTGAGATGATCTCCACTTCGGAGATCCGGATCTCGGTGGTCTGCCGGGACACCGACCTCGACGTGGCCGTGCGCGCTGTGCACGAAGCGTTCGACCTCGGCGGGGAGCAGGAAGCGGTCGTCTACGCCGGTTCGGGGCGATAGGCCGGTTCAGAGCGGATAGGGGAGGCAAACGTGAGGTCAGGGGGGCTGCCGACGCTGGCGGTCGTGGGGGCGACCGGCGCCGTCGGCTCGGTGATGTGTGAGCTGCTCTCGGCCCGCAAGAACGTGTGGGGCGAGATCCGGCTGGTCGCTTCGGCGCGCTCGGCCGGCAAGACGATCGTGGTACGCGGTGCCGAGCTCACCATCGTGCCGCTGGCCGACGAGGTCTTCGACGGCGTCGACGTGGCCATGTTCGACGTGCCTGACGAGGTCTCCTACGCCTGGTGCCCGGTCGCGGCGGCGCACGGCGCGGTGGCGGTGGACAACTCCGGCGCCTTCCGGATGGACGCCGACGTGCCGCTCGTGGTGCCCGAGGTGAACTCGGCGCAGATCCGCAACCGGCCCCGCGGGATCATCGCCAACCCCA
>JBLNGJ010000218.1:0-2699 GCA_050264675.1 Micromonosporaceae bacterium | reverse complement strand
TCTGCCATTCCGCCACTCCGACGTGACGATCTATCGTACCGGTGACCCTCCGACCGACCACGACACCCCGGCGCCGGCGGGGCAGCCGATCGATCACTGTACCGGCAGGCGCCCGACCAGGCGATTCATTACCCGCCAGCCGGGTTATCCACAAGTTCGCGATCACGCCTGGCGTCGCCGCCGACAGCCGGGCAGCATGGCGGCGTGCTTGGGGAGGTGGAGCCGCGCCACGAGATCGAGAAGCTTGCCGCGGCCACTATCCAGGCCCGGCAGCGGGCCGGTTCGGGCGATCTGAGCATTGCCCGGACCGTCCTCGAAGCCGCCCTGAGCAGCGGTGAGCTGCGGCTCGGCCATGATCATCCTGAGTTGGTCCCGCTCCTGGTCGACCTGGCCGGGGTCGCCCAGGAAGTAGGCGACATCGACGAGGCCCGACAGCGGCTGAGTCGGGCGTACGCGATCATGATTGCCGCCGCCGGGCCGGAGCACTCGACCGCCCTGATGATCGAGGAACGACTCTCCTCGCTGAGCCACCGGGTAGGCCAACCGCTGGAGCCAACCTGGCCGGCAGCGGCGTCGCCCTGGGCACCGCCCGGCTCGCCGCCCGAGCCGCCGCCTCGAGTGGGACGCCACGCCGCGCCCGAACCCGAAGCGCCGCCACCCGCCGAGCCGGCGCCTGAGCCAGACCCGCCCATGCCACTCGAGCCCACCGAAACGCACGGATACACGCCATCCCCGGCCAGCCCGGGCGTGTACGACCGGCACATCGACAGTGAGGAGGTCGACCTCTCGCTGGCGACCGACGAGGGCACCCAGATCGCGGTGACTCCGGTGCCGGCCGGAACGCTTCCGGTACCCCGGCCGTCCACACACGACGGCGACCAGCGACGACCGCCAGGGCGGCTGGTCAGCTTCGCCACGGCGGTGATCATGGGTGCTGCGGCTCTGTTCATCGGCACGTCCGCCGCCTTCCGGGGGCTGGTCGACCAAACTGACCCACCAAAGGAGCCCGGGCCGGCTCCTACCGTGGCACCTACCACCTCCGCCGCGCCGAGCATCGACCCGCCCAGCCAGGTGAGCCTGACCGACAACCAGGGCTCGGTGACGTTGACCTGGCACGACCCCACCGGTGGCACAGCGCCGTTCATCGTGGCTGGTGGGCGGTTCGGCGCCGCCGTGACCGCGTTGCAGGCGGTTCCCGCCGGGCGTACCCGTTCGATCATCTACGGCCTCAATGACCAGCACGATTACTGTTTCACGGTGACCGCGATCTATTCGACCAATGTCGTTGCGTCCAGTATCGAGGTCTGTACACATCGGCTATCCACAGTAAACGGAGCCACGGGTTCCCCCACGGAGGAATCGACCCCTATGATAGGCGGCGCTTTGGGTGCCGGCGCGACATCGAAGGGTTGGGGATGGACGACACGAGGCGCGACGACCCAGAACCTTCCCAGACGCACGCGGGTCGCGGCAGCCTCGTCACCGTCGCCACGGTCCTCGGCCTGCTCATCGCGACCGCGCTGACGATGCTCGGCGTCGGGACCGCGACCAACTCGGTGGCCAGCTTCGACGCGAGTTCCTGGCTGTTCAGCTCCGGTCGGGGCGAGGTGGACCACGTCAACGGCGTGACCGCGCGGGTCGACACCCGGGCCCGGGTGACCGACACCCAGAACCATCAGATCCACATTAGTCAGACCGACCGCTACCTGATCCTGCGCGACCTCACCACCGGCCAGGTCAGCGCGCTCGACCTGGCAACGTTGCAGGTCGCCGCGGTCATGCCGACGACACCCGGGGTCGGCGTCTCGGTTGCGCTCTTCGCCGACGCCGCGTTCGTCATCGACAGCGTTCAAGGGCAGATCCGCCAACTCGACCCGGCTAACCTCAACCCGACCGGTGAGTCGCTGGTCTTCCCACCGGGCCTGACCGGCGGCACCTTCGACGGCGACGGCACGCTCTGGGTGGCGATTCCGAGCGAGGGCACGGTCGCCGCGATCGCGCCGGGCAAAGGCGGCGCGAGCCCGACCGTGCTGCGTACGGTCACCGTCGCGCCGCCCAACCACGACCTCGAGCTCACCGTGCTCGATCGCGGCGTCGCCGTTCTCGACAACACCCAGGCATCGCTCGTGACCGTACGCACCGACAAGCCCGAGGCGACCGCGGTGCCCATCGACAAGCCCGCCACGGTTCCGCCGAGGACCACCGGCACACCGGTCCCGGTCACGGTCGCCGAAGACCGGCGGGTGGTCGTGGTCGGTGAGGGCGGCGTCAGCGACTTCACCGTGCCGGGCACGGGCTCCCTCCTGCCCGTGGTGGCCTTTGCCGGCCGGTTCTACTGCGCCGACGCGGACGCCGGCATCGTCTACGTCATCGACGCGGCCGGCAATCCGGTCGGCCAGATCAGCGTTCCGAGTGCCGGCGGTCGGTTGGAGCTTGAGGTGCGTGAGAACCACCTGTTCATCAACGCGCCCGACGGCTCGATCGCCCGGGTCGTCGACGAGCACAACCAGGTCCGGGAGGTCGACAAGTACGACGACGGTGTGCTCGGCGGTGACCCGCCGCCGCCTCCACCGAAGCCGACCGCGCCACCAAAACCGGTCGTCGGGCCGCCGGGCCGGCCAGGCTCGGTGGTGGCCGCCGCGGGCGACGCATCGGCCCGCATCACCTGGAAGAAAGCGCGGGACAACGGCTCGGCGATC
>JBLNGJ010000217.1:0-4813 GCA_050264675.1 Micromonosporaceae bacterium | reverse complement strand
CGCCTACGCGGCGCGGCTGGCCGGGCGGCAGACACCGGCCCACGCCCGGGAGGTGCTCGACCCGGTCCAACGGCACGTCGAGGAGGTCATGCTGCGCCTTCGGCTGGCCGAGGGGCTGCCGCTGCCGGCGCTCTCCGGCCAAGGGCGCGCGGCCGCTGGTCGGGCGCTCGCGGACGGGCGGCTCGAGCCCCGGGCGTACGCGCAGGGGCGCGCCGTGCTCACACTGACCGGGCGCCTGCTCGCCGACGGCGTCGTGCTCGACCTGCTCGGCGATGACCTCGGCGTACCCGGCCGGTCAGGGGCGGGGCTGGCCCACCCCTGACCGCTGCGTGGCTACTTCACGAGCGTGATCGTCATCGGGTACTTGTAGATCTGGCCTTCGTTCGCCTTCAGGCCGCCGAGGATGCTGAAGACGATGATGACGGCCCAGGTGATCATCGGCAGGAAGAACAGCAGACCCAGCGAGCAGACCGCCAGCACCGAGGCGATGATCGTGGCGATGCACCAGGTGATCTGGAAGTTCAGGGCCGCGATGGAGTGCGCGCGCACGGTGGCCGACTCGTTGCCCTTGGCCAGCAGCGACACGAGCGGAGCGATGAAGCCCGCGATCACACCGCCGAAGTGCGCGATGAGGGCCCACGTCTTCTCGTCCGAGTTGGCGTAGCCGGGTGGCGCAGCCGCCGCGTAACCACCGGCCGGCGGTGGTGCCATCGGCGGCGGTGCCATGGGCGGCGGAGGTGGAGGTGGCGGAGCCGGCGGATCCTGCGGCGCGCTGCCAAAGGACTCCGACGGCGGACGAGGTGGTTCGGTCATGCCGCCCACCGTAGGGGTAGAGATCGTCGCACACCAGCATCGGAGCCCGACTGTCGCAGTGTTTGCACCCCCCGCCGGGGTGCGGGCAGGCGAAAGGGCCGAACGCGCGTGGTCGCGACCCACCGTTTGGGCATCGCGAGCCGCCGTTAGGTCGACGTAGACTGGCACTCACCCTGGTGGAGTGCCAGGTCGCGGCCGGGAGCCTGCTCTCGACGCCCGACCCGAGGCTCCGAGCGGAGAGGTGACGCCCCCATGACGCTCGATGACCGCAAGCTTGAGGTGCTGCGCGCCATCGTCGAGGACTACGTGGCCACCCAGGAGCCGGTCGGGAGCAAGGCCCTGGTAGAGCGGCACCGGCTGCGTGTCTCGCCGGCCACGGTGCGCAACGACATGGCCGTCCTGGAGGAGGAGGGCTACCTGCGCCAGCCCCACACCAGCGCTGGGCGGGTGCCCACCGACCGGGGCTATCGGCTCTTCGTCGACCGGCTCTCCCGGATCAAGCCGATGACCCAGGCCGAGCGCCGGGCCATCGAGCGGTTCCTCGCCGGTGCGGTCGATCTCGACGACGTGGTGCACCGCACCGTGCGGCTGCTCGCGCAGCTGACCCGCCAGGTCGCCATCCTGCAGTACCCGAGCCTGGCCCGCAGCCGGGTGCGCCACCTCGAGCTGGTGCCGATCTCGACCACGCGGGTCCTGGTTGTCATGATCACCGACACCGGGCGGGTCGAGCAGCGCCTGGTCGACCTGCCCGGCGAGGTTGCCGCCGAGGACGTGGCCGAGATGCGCCAACTGATCAACGAACAGCTCGCCGGCTTGTGGCTCGGCGAGACCAGCGGGCTGGTCAACGCGCTGCATGAGCAGGTGCGCCCCGATCTGCGGGCGCCGATGACCAGCCTGGCCACCGTGTTGCTGGAGACGCTGGTCGAGCGCGGCGAGGAGCGCATCGCGCTCGCCGGCACGGCCAACCTGACCCGCGGCAGCATCCTCGACTTCGCCGGCAGCCTGCGGCCGATCCTGGAGGCGCTCGAGGAGGAGGTGGTGCTGCTCAAGCTCTTCGGCCAGACCGAGCAGAGCCACACCCGGGTCCGCATCGGCGACGAGAACGAGATCGAGGATCTTCGGGCAACCTCGGTGGTGACGACCGGCTACGGGCCGGGCAACACTGTGGTTGGTGGTCTCGGTGTTCTCGGGCCGACCC
Source organism: Micromonosporaceae bacterium (assembly GCA_050264675.1). GTDB lineage: Bacteria > Actinomycetota > Actinomycetes > Mycobacteriales > Micromonosporaceae > JBLNGJ01. The sequence goes on along the minus strand of JBLNGJ010000217.1, from coordinate 2,802 downwards.
GGATGGACTACCCCACGACCATCGCGACGGTCCGTACCGTGGCACGCTACGTCGGCGAAGTGCTGGCGCAGAACTAGACAGCGAGGCTTGGGACGCAGGTGGCCAAGGATTACTACGGCATTCTCGGGGTACGCCGGGACGCCTCCGCCGACGACATCAAGCGTGCCTACCGGTCGCTGGCGCGCAAGTACCACCCGGACGTCAACCCCGATCCGGCGGCGCAGGAGACGTTCAAAGAGATCAATGCGGCGTACGAGGTGCTCACCGACCCGAGGAAGCGGGAGATCGTCGATCTCGGCGGGGATCCCCTCGCCCCGGCCGGCGGCCCCGGTGGCGGTGCCGGTCCGTTCGTCGGTTTCCAGGACATCATGGACGCGTTCTTCGGCACCGCCGCCTCGCGCGGCCCGCGTCCCCGCACCCGACCAGGTGCGGATGCGATCCTGCGGCTCGAGCTGGACCTGCATGAGACGGCCTTCGGGGTCGAAGCACCGATCACGGTGGATACGGCCACCCTGTGCGGCGCCTGCAAGGGCGCTGGCACCGCCGCTGGCACCCACCCGTCCAGCTGCGACACCTGTTCCGGGCGCGGCGAGATCCAGTCGGTGCAGCGCACGTTCCTCGGTCAGGTCGTCTCGGCCCGGGCCTGCCCGGCCTGCCAGGGCTTCGGCACGCTGATCACGCACCCGTGCCCGAAGTGCGCCGGCGAGGGCCGGGTGCGCACCCGGCGCAACCTCACCGTCAAGGTGCCGGCCGGCGTCGAGGACGGCATGCGGATCCGGCTGGCCCAGCAGGGCGAGGTCGGCCCGGGTGGCGGCCCGGCCGGCGATCTCTACGTGGAGATCCACGAGCGGCCGCACGACATCTTCTCCCGCAAGGGCGACGACCTGCACTGCCGGGTGACCGTACCGATGACCGCCGCCGCCCTCGGCACCCGCATGACGATCAAGACGCTGGACACCGAGGAGACCGTCGACGTCAAAGCCGGCACGCAACCCGGGTCGTCGCTGCGGATCCGGGGCAAGGGCGTGCCGCACCTGCGCGGCAGTGGGCGGGGCGACCTGCACGTGCACCTCGACGTGCGTACGCCGACCAAGCTCGACCCGCAGGAGGAGCGCCTGCTGCGCGAGTTCGCCCGGCAGCGCGGCGAGGAGATCGCCGAGCTCTCCAAGCAGCAGGGCGGCTTCTTCTCGTTCATCCGCGACGCCTTCAACGGCCACGCCTAAAACCCGCGTCGATCATGGACTTACGTTCCTTGTCGGCGGTGTGTCGCGTCCGTCAGCTCATGATCGGCGCCGAGGGGCGGTGAGAGGCGGTGAGCCTGCCGCTGTTCCTGGTGGCCGCGCTGCCCGAAGGCGACCGGTTCGTGCTCGACGGTCCGGAGGGCTACCACGCCGCCACGGTGCAGCGGTTGCGCGCCGGAGAGGCCTTGCTGCTGGGCGATGGGCGGGGCGGCACCGCGTCCGCCGTGGTCACCGCCGTCGGCCGGGGTGAGCTCGAGCTGCACCTGGGTTCGCGGCAGCACGTGCCGCGACCCAGCCCACGCCTGGTCGTGGTGCAGGCCATCGCCAAGGGCGACCGGGGCGAGCTGGCCGTGCAGGCGATGACCGAGGTCGGCGTCGATGTCGTGGTGCCGTGGGCGGCGGCCCGCTCGGTGGCCCGGTGGCCGGCCGGCGAACGGGGGGAGCGGGCCCGGCAGCGCTGGGTCGCCACCGCCCGGGAGGCGGCCAAGCAGGCCCGGCGCGCCTGGGTGCCCGAGGTGACCGAGGCCGGTTCGACGGCTCAGGTCGCCGCCCGGCTGGCCGCGGCGCCGCTCGCGTTGGTGCTCCATGAGGACGCCGTCCGGCCGCTGACCACAGTGGACGTCCAGGCCGGCGAGATCGTGCTCGTGGTCGGCCCCGAAGGCGGCCTCGACGAGGCCGAGCTGGCCGAGTTCGCCCGGGCCGGTGCGGTGCCGGTGCGATTGGGCGAGGCGGTTCTGCGTACCTCGACCGCCGGGGTGGCCGCCCTCTGCGTGCTCCTCACCCGCCTCGGCCGGTGGTGACGGGCGCCGGCGTGGGCTCTGCCGTGGCCCGGTCGCTCGGCGACGAGGCGGCCGGTGGGCCGGGGCGTCGGTCCATGTCGCGCCAATGCCGACCGAGGAAGGGCATCAGCGTCGCGGCCAGATACACACCGGCACCGATAAACAGGGCCGGGCGCAGGCCGAGCCCGTCCACCAGCCAGCCGCCGAGAAGGCTGCCCAACGGGATGCCGGCCCACGAGACCGCGACCGACAGGCCGAGCACCCGGGCGTGCAGATGGGCCGGCACCCGTTCGTAGCTGACCGCACCGAGGATGGGGTTGACCACCGAGAGCGCCAGGCCGCCGACGACCGACACGACCAGCACACTCCACAGAGGAGCGTCGAGGCCGAGCAGGAGCAGACGCGGGCAGCCGCCGATGAGGAAGCCGACCGCGAATGGTGCGTAGCGCGGCAGTCGCGCGGCCAGCGGCAGGTAGCCAAGGTTGCCGACCACCGCGCCGAGCGCGAAGGCACCGGAGATGAGTCCGATGCCGACGGCCGAGCCGAGGTCCTCCCGCGCCCAGACCGGCACGAACACCGTGCCCTGCGCCTGGTCGACCAGGTTCGTGACGAACAGCATGCCCATGATGCCGAGCACGAGCCGGTCGCGCCGGAGGAAGGCGATGCCGTCGCGGAGTTGCACGAGGTAGCCGACGCCGGCCGCATCGTCCACTGTGGATTCAAGCGCCGGCCGGTCGGTCGCGTGCCGGCCACCGGCGATGAGGCCGGCCGCGACCGCGAAC
>JBLNGJ010000216.1:0-2898 GCA_050264675.1 Micromonosporaceae bacterium | reverse complement strand
GATATCCGCCGTGGCGGCGCGTCCGGCGATGGCGACCGGTGTTGTCGCGGCAAGCTCGCGCAGTGCCGGCGCGGCCGCCTCCAGCCTGCCGTCCATGACCGCGGCCAGGACGACCAATTGGACGCGAAGCGCCGCGGCGGTCTCGGAGACCGTCTGCACCGGGGTGTCGGCGCCGAGGAAGGTGATCCGCCAGCCGCCGCGTCGTAGCACGATGCCGAAACTGACCGCGCCGATGTCGTGGCGCTCGTCCGGGGGGCAGGCGAGCACGGCCCGTGGACCGCTGCCCTGATCCCAGGGCCGGTCGAGGCCGAGCAGGCGTTCGCGGATCAGGTTGCTGGCGAAGTGTTCCTGCGCGACGGTGACTTCGCCGCGCTCCCACCCCTCACCGATCTCCCGGACACCCGGCAGCATCACTTGTTCGAGGACCGTGTCGAGGGTGAACTCGGCGAGCATGTTGTCGATCAGAAAGTGGGCTCGGCGGTCCTCAAAGGCGGTGAGCGCCGCGATCAACTCGGCGCGGGCGGCGGGGAACCGACCGCTCTCTCCCGCGGTCCCGGCGGCCGCCGTCGCGACCGGCGCGCGCGCACCGGCCAGCGAGAGCCGTGCCGCTTGCGCGGGCGGAAAGCCGCGCTCGATCTCCGCCAGCATGGCCCGCACGATCGCTTCGTCCCGGGGCGAGTAGAGCCGGAAGCCGCCGGGCGAGCGCTGGGGGTCGAGCAGTCCGTACCTGCGTTCCCACGCCCGCAGCGTTTCCACCGTCACACCGACCCGCTGGGCGAGGTCACCGATGTGCACCAGGCCGTCGATCGCCTCGTCTGGCATGTACTCACCCCCCGGCTGTTGTACAAATATTAGACGACTTGTCGAGGGTTTGCCTAGACTAGTCGCAAGGCCTGACCGCGACCACGTCGAAGGAGTGCCCAGTGACAGCAGTGGCAGGATCAACCGACGCGGGGACCACACCTGGCGTCTTCCGCGGACTTCGGCGCTACAACCTCATCGCCGCGGCGCTGCACGCCGCGCAAGCGGTCGCCGTGCTGCTGCTCGCCAACGGGTTCAGCCTGCCAGTGACCGCCACGTACATGACAGGACCACCCGGCACGCCACCGGGGGAGCCGACGACTCTGTTCGATGTCCGCATCGCGTGGGGTGTCGCCGCCTTCTTCGCGCTGTCGGCGCTGGCGCACCTGATCGTCGCGTCACCACCGTTCTTCACCCGATACGTCGAGGGCTTACGGCGGCATCGCAACATCTTCCGGTGGGTCGAGTACTCGCTGTCCGCCTCGCTGATGATGGTCCTGATCGCCCAGATCGTCGGCATCACCGACATTGCGGCGCTGGTCGCCATCTTCGGCGTGAACGCGGCCATGATCCTCTTCGGCTGGCTGCAGGAACGCTACGAGGAACCCGGCAACGGACGGTGGCTGCCGTTCGTGTTCGGATGCATCGCCGGAATCGTGCCGTGGATCGCCGTCGCGATCTACCTCTTGCAGCCTGGTAGCGCCGTACCCGTTCAGCCACCCGGGTTCGTGTACGGCATCTTCATCTCGCTCTTCGTGCTGTTCAACATCTTCGCCGTCAACCAGTGGCTGCAGTACCGCCACGTCGGCCGCTGGTCGGACTACCTCGTCGGCGAGCGCGCCTACGTCACGCTGAGCCTGGTAGCCAAATCCCTGCTCGCCTGGCAGGTCTTCGCGGGCACGCTCGCCGGTTGACGGCGCTCATGATCTCATATCAAACAAGTCCATCGGCGCCTCGCTCACCTAGTGGCCGTCGTCGGGCGTCGATGTGCCCGGGCGTACGTGGCCGACACCTTGCGGTGCTCACGTGGACGTTGGGACGGAGTGGACCTACCACCCAGGCGAACGGACATGCCGACGGAGCCGCCGGTGGTCGACTGCATTCTGTGTCGCGCAGCGTGATTCTGTGTGGCGCAGCGTGCGGAATCGTGTCAAAGACAGCGCGCCCGACGAGGTAGGCACCGACGGCATGCCCATCCAGAGCCGGCCGGCACATGGGGAGCGCGACCCTGCCGCGAAGGCTCACGCCCGCGCGCCCCGCTACCCGCTTCCTGGCAGTCCACGTGAGGCTGCTAGCCATGGCCGCCGTACTACTGTCGCCTGCACGGAGGCGCTGATCGCCGCCTTCTTCGTCGCCGCTGTCAGGTCGTCGCCACCGCGGTCCTCCGCCCCGAGCCCTGGTCGGTGGCGGTTGGTCACGACGAGCACGCTGGTGCAACTGTTGGCCGGCATCTCCTCCCCCGCTTGTCCGGCTGGCCGCAGGCGCGACAGGCTTCCCATTCGTTGCTGGCGGCACTGCCGGCCCTGTCACGCCGCCCCTCGCCGCAGGGTTCGCGCTCCTGTCTATGTCACCGCAGTATCCGTGTTCAGGTGGGCCGCCGTGCGTTGAGACCGATCATCAGCTCTCTATTGGCGGCGCGGGCGGCCGTCAGTTCTTGCGTGCGTTCTTCGACGATCCGGTTCAGGTCGGCGACCTCGTGCTCCAAAACCGCCACTCCTTGCTGAAGATCGTCGATGTCCGCCCCAGCGCTGAGCCCTGATTCCCGCCAAACCTGTTCGCCGAGCAGTTCGGAGATTCGCTTCTCCAACTGCAGGACGCGTGATTGCAACCGGTTGGCACGGGCCTGGGCGCCGGCAAGATCGGCGCGAAGCGATTCTCGGCTGACAAGCGGTTCGCCGCCTGCCGTTGGAGCGATCTGCGCCAGGTGGAGGCGTTCGAGGAGGTCGGGATGACGGTAGAGGTAGGACCGATCGACCCCGGCGTGCCGCGCGACCCCCGACACCGTGAGCTCGTCACCGGGATGCGCGCCTTCGGCGCGGTGTCAGGATCGTTGGTACGCATAGCAATCTCCTATGGACGGGTGGGCCAACCGGATCC
>JBLNGJ010000215.1:0-5087 GCA_050264675.1 Micromonosporaceae bacterium | reverse complement strand
CATGGACCCGCAGCACCGCCTGCTGATGCAGACAGCGTGGACGGCGCTGGAGTCGGCCGGGTTGGCCGGCCCGCAGCCGTTCGGCCGGGTCAGCGTGTTCGCCGGGGCCGGGTTCAACTACTACGCCCTCAACCATGTGTTCGCGCAGCCCGGCCTCGTCGACGCCCAGGGGCTGCTCTCGGTGGTGCTCGGCAACGAGAAGGACCACCTCGCCGCGAAGCTCGCCTACCGGCTGAACCTGGGCGGGCCGGCCGTCACCGTGCAGACGGCCTGCTCGACGTCGCTGGTCGCGGTGCACCTGGCCTGCCAGAGCCTGCGCACCGGCGACGCCGAGGTGGCGCTGGCCGGTGGGGTGTGCGTGGCCCTGCCGCAGCAGGCCGGCTACCTGTATGAGACCAACGGCATCATGTCCCCGGACGGGGCGTGCCGCCCATTCGACGTCGCGGCCGCCGGCACCGTGCCCGGCAACGGCGTCGCGATGGTGGTGCTCAAGCGCGCCGAGGACGCCCGCCGCGCCGGCGACACCGTGTACGCCTTGATTAAGGGCTCGGCGGTGAACAACGACGGCGGCATGAAGGTCGGCTACACCGCCCCCGGCATCGGCGGGCAGGTCGACGTGCTGCAGCGGGCCTACGCCGCTGCGGGCGTCGACCCGGCGACCGTCGGCTACCTGGAGGCGCACGGCACCGCCACCGAGGTCGGCGACGCGATCGAGCTGTCGGCGCTGGCCGAGGTGTTCCGCCGCGGCGAGCGGCCGTGCTCGATCGGCTCGGTCAAGGCCAACGTCGGGCACCTCGATGCCGCCGCCGGGGTCGCCGGGCTCATCAAGGCCGCGTTGGCGCTGCATTTCCGGCAGATCCCGCCGCTGGCCGGGCTCAAGCAGGCCCGGCCCGAGCTGCTCGACGGGTCGTCAGCGTTCACTGTGGACACGGTCGCCCGGCCGTGGGACGCCGGCGGCGGACCGCGCCGGGCCGCGGTCAGCTCGTTCGGCCTCGGCGGCACCAACGCCCATGTGGTGCTGGAGGAGGCCGACGGACTGGCCGAGCCGTCGGCCGGCGAGGGCCGCGCCGAGGTGATCCTGCTCTCCGCGCGTACCCCGGACGCGGTTCGCGAGGCCGCCGGGCAGCTGGCCCGGCACCTGCGCCACCACGCCGGCCTGGCCGTCGGCGACGTCGCGCTGACCACGCAGGCCTACCGTCGCCACTTCTCGCACCGGCTGGCCGTCGCCGTCCGCGACGTGCCTGCGGCGCTGGACGCGCTGCGCAAGGCCCCGGCCCGGGAGGCGACGCGCCGGCCCAGCGTGGTGTTCCTGTTCCCGGGCCAGGGCGCGGAGTTCCCCGCCATGTCCCGCGGTCTGTATGAGCGCCATCCGTCCTTCCAGGCCGACCTCGACCACGGGGCGGACCTGCTCACCCCGATCCTCGGCCTGGACCTGCGCGACATGCTGGTCGGCGACGACCCGCACGGGGTGGTGCACCGCACCGATGTCACCCAGCCCGCGCTGGCTCTGCACGAGCTGGCCCTCGGGCGGCTGCTGACCGGCTGGGGCGTGCGCCCGGCCGCGCTCATCGGCCACTCGATCGGCGAGTTCGCGGCCGCCGCGTTGGCCGGGGAGATGGCCGACGATGACATGCTGCGCCTGGTCGCGAGCCGGGGCCGGCTGATGCAGGACGCGCCCGAGGGGGGCATGCTCGCGGTGCTCGCCCCACCGTCCATAGTAGAGGAACATGTGGCCGGGCTGGACGTGGACGTGGCCGCGTACAACGCCCCCGCGGTCACCGTGGTGGCCGGTGCGGTGGCGGCCATGGACGCGTTCCGGCAGCGCCTGGACGCGGCCGGGGTGCCCAGCCGGGCGCTGCCCGCGCGCCGGGCCTTCCACTCCCGGTTCATGGCCGCTGCCGCCACGCAGCTCGGCGTGCAGGCGGGCCGGATCGCTTCGCAGGCCCGGACGATCCCGGTGATCAGCAGCATCGACGGCGAGCTGCTCGGCAAGGGCCTGACCCGGGACGGCGGCTACTGGGCCGCGCAGCTGCGCAACCCAGTGCGCTACCACGACGCCGTCGTCACCGCGCTGGGCCTGCCCGACCCCGTGCTGGTCGAGGTCGGTCCGGGAACCGGGCTGACGAGCATGGCCCGGCAGGCGGCCAAGGGGCGGGCGGTACCCGGGGTCGCCCTGCAGCCCCGGGCCACGAAGCGCCACGACGGCGCCGACGTGCTGGCCGGGCTCGGCGACCTGTGGGTGGCGGGCGCGAACGTGGACTGGGCGGCGGTACGCGGACCGACGCCGGCGCGGCGGGTCGTCCTGCCGGGTTACCCGTTCGCCCGCACCCGGCACTGGCTCGACGCCGGGCCTGCCCCCGACAGCGGCGAACCGGTGGTGCACGACACACCCGCGGGCGAGCTCGAGGTGGAGAAAGAGCTCATGGAACTCTGGCGCCGGCTGCTGGGCGCGGCCCAGATCGGGCCCGAGTCGAACTTCTTCGCCCTCGGCGGCGAGTCATTGCTGCTCATTCACATGCTCAGCCAGGTGCAGCGCCGGTTCGGGGTACGCGTATCGATGGGCGTGTTCTCCGCTGACCCGACACCGCGCACACTGGCCCGGCTGGTAGCGGCGTGACCCACGACGTCACGACGGCCATGGCGGTCGCCGCGGTGATCTGCCACCGCCTGTCGGGCGCGACCACGGTGGTGGCGCGCGGCCCGCACGGCGACGTGGCGCTGCGCGTATCCCCGGACGACACCCTGGCCGGGGTACGGGAGCAGGCCCGTGCCCGGCCGCCGAGCGCACCCTCGGACGAGCGCCCGGCCGATGTTGTGCTCGACGCACTTGCGTCCACCCGCGACGGTGGGGCGACCGCGTCGGTCGGCCCGGTGCCGGTCCGGTTCGCCCGACCGCCCGGCGAGCCGGCGCACCTGCCGGAGCGCGTGGACACCCTGCACGCCTGGCTCACCGCGCACCCGGACCGGCCGGTGCGCGAGGCGGAACTGGTCGGCCCGGCGGAACGCGGCACGCTGCTCAGCTTCAACCCGGCTCCGGCACCACTGCCGCGTGCGCCCGTGCATCAGACGATCTGCCGCCAGGCTCTGGCGAACCCGGACGCGGTCGCGCTGCGTGGCGGCGGCCGCGACCGCACCTACCGCGAACTGCTCGACGAGGCGGCGGCGGTGGCCGGGCGGCTGCGGGCCGAGGGGGTGGCGCCCGGGTCGGTGGTGGGTCTGTGCACCGAACGCTGCCCCGAGATGGTCGTCGCGGTGCTCGGCGTGCTGCTGGCGGGCGCGGCGTACCTGCCGCTAGATTCCGCGCACCCGCGGCCGCGGCTGGACCTCATGCTGGCGACCGCCGGCGCGCGGCTGGTGCTCGCCGACGAGGCGGGCCGGGCCGCCCTGGGCGACGAACCGGCGGTGCCCGTGCGGCCGCTGGACGGCGGGAACGGATCAGGCCCGCCGGTCGACTGGCGCGGCTACCGCGCGCCGGAGGAGGTGGCCGGTGGCTTGTCGTACGTCATCTTCACCTCCGGTTCCACCGGTGCGCCCAAGGGTGTGCAGATGACCCATCCGGCGCTGGCCAACCGGTTGGTGTGGATGCAGGACGAGTACCGCATCGGCCCCGGCGACGTGGTGCTGCAGAAGACCCCGTACACCTTCGACGTGTCGGTGTGGGAGCTGCTGTGGGCGTTCATGGCCGGCGCGACGTTGGTCACCGCACCGGCGCAGGCGCACCGCGACCCCCAGGAGATGGTCGAGGCCATCGCCCGCGAGGGCGTGACCACGGTGCACTTCGTGCCATCCATGCTGAACCTGTTCGTCGAGGAGCCCGGCCTGGCTCGCTGCACCGGGCTGCGCCGGGTGATCTGTAGCGGGGAGGCGCTGCCACCGAAATTGGTGAACAAGCTCACCGCCGCGCTGCCTCGGGTCGAGGTGCACAACCTGTACGGGCCGACCGAGGCGGCGATCGACGTGACCGCTTGGCCGTGCCGCCGCCCCGAACCGGACGACACCGTCCCCATCGGACGGCCGATCACAAATGTGGCCGCGTACGTGCTCGACGAGCGCGGCGGCCTGGCTCCGCTGGGCGTGCCCGGCGAGCTGGTGCTCGGCGGCGACTGCTTGGCCCGGGGCTATGCCGGACGGCCGGACCTGACCGCGGACCGGTTCGTGCAGACGGCCGTGGCCGGCCGGCCGCAGCGCGTGTACCGCACGGGCGATCTGGCGTACTGGTCCCCGGGTGGGTATCTGAACTACATCGGGCGCATCGACACCCAGGTGAAGATCCGGGGACAGCGGGTGGAGCTGGGGGAGATCGAGTCGGTCCTCAACCGGCATCCGGCCGTGGCCAACAGCGTGGTGCTGCTGCGCGACGACCCCGGTGCGGCGGCGACGCTGGTGGCCTACGTGGTGGCCGAGCGCGGGGCCGATCCCGGCGAGATGATCGAACCGGCGCTGCGGGCCTTCATGGCTGGGCAGCTGCCTGACTACATGGTGCCCCTGCGGTACGTGACGCTGCCGGAGCTTCCGGCCACCGCCAACGGCAAGGTCGACCGCCGGGCGCTGCCGGCTCCGCCCGCTCGCACCCGCCGGCGGGCGGCCGTGTAGCTCGTCGTCCCCGGCGGCGGCAGCCCCGTCCCGCCGGCGTGAGCGGGCCGCGCGACGGCTGGCCTTCGCGCGCCCCTCCGTCTATCCACTTTGGATAATATGCGCGGTAGCTTACCCCTGGAGGTCTTCACAGAAAGAAATCACGGCTTGCGGTGATATGCGTTGGTCTTGATCCGATGATTCTGCGCTGCGTCGTCTACAGTCGCACGATGCGCCCAACACCGGCTACGCAAAGCGAGCCGACGTATACGGTGAAGGTGGAACGGTGAACACTACCCTTCGTAGTCTGCTGAGCGGTCCGAGTTACCTGCGGGTGATGGGTGCACACGACGGGCTCACCGCGATGCTCGCGGAGAACGCCGGGTTCGACGCGGTATGGGCCGGCAGCCTAGGCATCTCGTCGGCGTTCCGGGTGGCCGACGCTGGCCTGCTGACGATGACCGAGCTCCTCAACGCGGCCGTCCAGATGCGTTTGGCGTGCCGCCTGCCGGTCA
>JBLNGJ010000214.1:0-12388 GCA_050264675.1 Micromonosporaceae bacterium | reverse complement strand
ACGCCGCTGACCGAGCTCGACGCCGAGCTGACCGAGCGGGCCGCCGAGGTCGCCGCGGCGCGCGCACCGGCAGCGGCGGCGACCGAGCTGGCTGAGCTCGTCCGCGCCACGGTGGCCTACGTGCCCGGCGCCACCGGTGTGCGCACCAGCGCCCGCGAGGCGTGGCAGCAACGCCAGGGCGTCTGCCAGGACCTCGCCCACCTCACCGTCGGCCTGCTGCGGGCGGCCGGCCTCCCGGCTCGCTACGTCTCCGGCTACCTCTATCCGTTGGTCGACGGGGCCGTCGGCGACACCGTCGCCGGGCAGTCCCACGCCTGGGTCGAGTGGTGGTGCGGCGAGTGGACGCCGTTCGACCCGACCAACGGCGTGCCGGCCGGACCCCGCCACGTGATCGTGGCCCGGGGACGGGACTACTCCGACGTGCCACCCCTGAAGGGCGTCTACCACGGCGCGCCGAGCACGGGTCTCGGCGTCACCGTCGAGATCACCCGCCTCGCCTGATTGCGCCGATCATGAAGTTATGTCTCCTGCTCGTCGGCGTGTCACGGCCGTAACTTCATGATCGGCGAGGGTTTGGGGGCGCGGCACGTGATCTTTGAGGTATGCCCGCGCATGGTCGCGGTTTTCCTTCGGGATGTGAAGGTGAACTGCACACCTGTGCGGACGACCGTGATCTTGGTTGGGCATGGGTCGGGGTAGGGTCGCAGCCGTGTGGGACGACCGCGCCAGCGGGTGGACCGAGGATCCCGAGTCGGCCGAAGGCGGCCAGGCTCACTCGAGCCGCCGATCGGGCTCACCATTGCCCGCGCTGATCCTGCTGGTCGCGTTCGGCCTGTCGATGGTGCTGTGCTGCCTGGCCGCCGGCCGCACGGCCGGACTGCTCGATGTGGACCCCGCCCATCTGTGGTGACGGCGCGCTAGGGAGTTCTGTCCGGTAACGCGACCACCCGGCGGACGTGGCAGGCTGGACGCCGTGCCGGGGCAACCGCTGCTCATCGTTGACGGGGCGAACGTGGTCGGCTCGGTGCCCGACGGATGGTGGCGTGACCGGCTGGGTGCCGCGGCCCGGCTGCGCGATGCCCTGGTCGAGGTGGCCACGCGCGGCGTGGCCGGAGTGGGGCCGGCGCCGGAGGTGGTGCTGGTAGTGGAGGGTGCGGCCCGGAGCCTGCCCGCCACCCCAGGGGTTCGGGTCGTGCCCGCCCCGAACTCGGGCGATGACACGATCGTCGAACTCGTGCGGTCCGCCGGCGATGGGCGCGACATCGCGGTCGTCACCTCCGACCGGGCGCTGCGTGAGCGGGTCCGGGCCCTGGGCGCCCGGGTGCTCGGCGCGCGTACCGTCCGACCGGACGCGCCCGGCCCGCGCGGTTAGACCGCGGGCTCCACGCCCCGGTCGCCGACGGTCTGCACCAGGCGCCCGGCGACCTCGGCCAGCCCTACCCCGAGATGGGTGGCCGCGTCGTAGAGGTGGTGCAGCGCCTTGTCGGGCGTGCAGCCCCGCTGCGCCATCACGATCCCGATCGCCCGTTCGACCGAGGCGTCGCCGCGCTGGTGTACCTGGGTGAGCAGGTCGTCCTGGCTGGTCTGGCGCAGCCGCACCCGCAGCAGCAGGCTGGTGTGGTCGGCGACGAGCATGGCGATGGTGGCCGCCTCGTCGCCCAGGCTCTCCGGCCGGTCGCCGTAGAGGCTGAGCGCACCGACCATGGCCGCGTCGACATCGAACGGGTAGGCGAGCACGGCCCGCACGCCGTGCCGCAACGCCCGGCCGGTCCACTGCGGCCAGCGGTTCTCGGCCCGCAGGTCCTCGCTGACCACGATCGCGCGGGTGCGGATGGACTCCATGCTGGGGCCGTCGGCGGCGGCGTAGTTGGCCTCATCGGCGATCTCGGTCGGCAGGCCGGCCGCCGCGTACGCGGCGGGCTCGCCCTGGCTCACCAGGGTCAGGCCACCGCGGATATCGCCGGGCACGAGATCGGCCGTGACGGCCAGGACGTTCTGGATGGTCTGCGGGAACGGAAGGGTCGACGTGATCGTCGCGGTGATCTCTTTGAGGGCGGCTGCGACCTCTACCACGTGCGGCCGGCTGTTCACGTCCACCGAGCCATCCTCTCCTGAGCGCACCCGAAAGCGGTACCCGGCCGGGCCGTTCTTCACACCGTGTCCCGCAGATTGCCGCACGTCCGACGAATGCCCGCGACGGGCGCGCCCGGCTAGGGCCGGGTGCCGTGGGATCCTGCGCGGGTGAGGGTGCTCGGCATCGACGCGTGTCGGGCCGGCTGGGTCGGGGTCGAGCTGAGCGATGGCGCGTACGCCCGAGCCTTTCTCGCCGGCTCGCTCGCCCACCTGCTCGAGATCGATGAATTCGCGGCCGTCGGGGTCGACATTCCGCTCGGCTTCGCCGGGCACGGGTGGCGGGCGGCCGACGCGCTCGCGGCGCAGCGGCTCGGCGCCCGCCGGTCCAGCGTGTTCCGGGTGCCGCCGCGGGTGGTCTGGGAGGAGGTCGACTACGCCGCCGCGAACCGGCGCTGCCGTGAGCTCACCGGCGCCGGGCTGAGCGTGCAGAGCTTCGGCCTGCGCCGCCGGGTGCTCGAGGCGAATGCGCTCCGCGACGCCGACCATCCGATCGTCGAGGTCCATCCCGAGCTCTCCTTCGCCGCCATGAACGGCGGCCCGCTCGGCCACGGCAAGAAGAGCTGGGCCGGCCAGGCGCGCCGGCGCGCCCTGCTGGCCCGGGCCGGCATCGTGGTTCCCGACGACCCCGGGCCGGCCGGGGCGGCCGCGCCCGACGACGTGCTCGACGCCGCCGCGGTCGCCTGGAGCGCCGCCCGGCTGGCCCGCGGCGAGGCGGCGTGCCTACCCGACCCGCCGCCAGGCGACGCTCAGGGCCGTCCGGTGGGCATCTGGTTCTGACCGAGGGCCATCAAAGAGATCAGCTCGTACGCGGTGTGACTCGCCGCGACGGCGGTGATTTCAGCGTGGTCGTAGGCCGGCGCGACCTCGACGACGTCGGCGCCGACCAGGTGGGCACCGGCGAGCCCGCGCAGGATGGCGAGCAACTCACGGGTGGTCAGGCCACCGGCCTCGGGCGTGCCGGTGCCGGGCGCGTGGGCCGGGTCGAGCACATCGATGTCGATCGAGATATAGAGCGGCCGGTCGCCGACCCGGGTCCGGATCTGCTGGGCCACCTCGGCCGCGCCCCGCTCGGCCACCTCGAATGAGCTGACGATGCCGAATCCCATCCCGGCGTCGTCGGTGAGGTCACTCGCGGCGTAGAGCGGGCCCCGGATGCCGACGTGGGTCAGCCCGGCCGGGTCGAGCAGACCCTCCTCGCTCGCCCGGCGAAACGGCGTGCCATGGGTGTACGCGGCACCGAAGTAGGTGTCCCACGTGTCCAGATGGGCATCGAAGTGCAGCAATGCCACCGGTCCGTATCGGTGGGCCACCGCCCGCAGCAGGGCGAGCGCGATGGTGTGGTCGCCGCCGAGGGTCAGCACGCGCGCGCCGTCCTCGTGCAGGGCCTGCGCCGCCTGCTCGATCGCGGCTAACGCATCGGGGATGGAGAACGGGCTCGCCGCCACGTCACCGCAGTCGGCCACCTGGGCCCGCGCGAACGGCGAGACGTCCAGGGCCGGATGGTATGGACGCAGCAGCCGGCTCGCCTCGCGGATCGCGTTGGGACCGAATCGGGCGCCGGGCCGGTAGGTGGTGCCGGCGTCGAATGGGACGCCCAGCACACCGATGTCCACCCGGTCGACCTCGGCCCGGGTGGGTAGGCGCGCGAAGGTCGCCGGGCCGGCGAAGCGGGGCCGCACGGTGGCGTCGACCGGACCGACCGGAGGCACGTTGGCAACCGGCACGTCGGCATCGGGCACGTCGGCATCGGGCACGTCGGCGTCGGCATCGGGCACGTGCGCACGATACCCGGACGGGGGTCACGGCCATCGGCCGCAAGAACCGGCGCGTGCGCGTACCCCAGTCTCGGTTTATGTTGTGACGCGGGTGGATGTTGGGGGGAACGTGTCGGTCGCGGTGAGACTGGTTGCTGAGCGCTACCGGCTGGTGAAGGCGCTCGGTAGCGGCGGCATGGGCCGCGTCTGGCTCGCTCGCGACGAGGTGCTGCGCCGCGATGTCGCGGTCAAGGAAGTCATCTTCCCGATCGACACGACCACGGACGAACGCGACGAGCTCGTCGAGCGCACGATGCGCGAGGCCCGGGCCGCCGGGCGGCTCAGCCATCCGAACGTGGTCCGGGTCTACGACGTGGTCGAGGCCGAGGGGCGGCCGTGGATCGTCATGGAGTACCTGCCGTCCCGGTCCCTCTACCAGCTGATCAAGCGGCGGGGCCCGCTGCCGCCGCGCGAGGTCGCGAAGATCGGCGTCGGTGTGCTCGCTGCGCTCACCGCGGCCCACCGGGCCGGCGTGCTGCACCGCGATGTCAAGCCGGGCAACGTGCTCATCACCGAGGACGGGCGGGTCGTGCTCACCGACTTCGGGCTGGCCACGTTCGAAGGAGGCGACGGTGCGGTCACCCGGTCGGGGCTCAGCCTCGGCTCGGCGCAGTACCGCGCGCCGGCGCGGGCCCGCGACGGCGCCTCCAGCGTCGCCGCCGACCTGTGGTCGCTCGGCGCGACGCTCTACGCCGCGGTCGAGGGGCGTTCGCCGTACGCGCGGCCGACCTCGATGGCGACGTTGACCGCATTGGCAACCGCTCCGCCGGACCCGCCGCAGCGGGCCGGGCCACTCAAGCCGGTGCTGACCGGGCTGCTGCGCAAGAACCCGCGCGCCCGGCTCAGCGCCGTCCAGGCCGACCGCCTGCTGCGACGAGTGGCGACCCGGCCAGGCCGGGGTCGCGACGCGGACGAGGTCGGGCCGGAGCCGGTCGATCTGACCGAGAGCGGGCCGGCCGACCCGGTCGTGGACGGGATGGCGGACCCGACCGTGGGGGTGCCGGTCAGCCCAGCGCCGCGGGTGATGCCGCGTATCGCCACGCCCGAGCTGCTGTCGCTTGTGGACAAGCGTCGCCGGCGCTGGCCCTGGCTGGTGGCGGCGGCGCTGGTGCTGGTGCTCGGGCCGGGCCTGGCCATCGCGCTGCAGCGCGACCCACCGTCCGGCGGCCGGGCCGGCCCGGATCCAACGGCGCCGGCGACCCTGCCGGCGACCGCGCGGGCCGTGGCGGGCGCGCAGGCCTGCACCGGGCAGCGGGCCGATCAGGAGACGCTGGTGCCCAACCAGGTGCCGCTGCTGCGGGGCGAGCGCGCCCTGCCGGGAGCTTGGGTGTGGTGGCGGGATCCGACCGGCCTGCGCATCGCCGCCCAGCCGGGTTGGGGCGTGTCTCGGATCGGGTCACTGCTCTGCTTCCGTGAGCGCGACGGCACCCGGGTCGTCGCGGTCACCCCGGTCGAGTCGGTCGGCCCGGACCTCACCGGCGACTGGGACCAGCGGGAACCGACCTGGCTGGCGGCGGCGAACCTGACCAACTACACCCGCTATCACCTCGCCACCGAGGATTACCTGCTCGGTGCGGCTGACCTCGAGTACGGCTATGACAGCGCCGACGGAGTACGCATGCACGGCATCACGCGGCTCGTGCGGATCGCGCCCGATCGGGTGTACTTGATCTACTGGCTCGCCAAGGATCAGGACTGGGCCAGCTACACCCCGCTCTACCAGTTGGTCTTCGTGAGCCTGAACCAGACCTAGGTGGCGTGCCTCCTGGGTTGACGACCAAGGTTGACCTGGCCGCTGGCGCGTTGTCATCAGGACTGAATGATGATCCGGCATGACTATTCCCACGGCACATGATCATGCTGGGTCATCATCAAGCCGGGGCCGAGTCAGGCTTTCCGCGCGATGTCCGCGACGCCGCCTGGGGCTGGCCCGGCAACGCCCGCACTGCGTAGGTGTGCGAGCTCGCTGAGGATCCAGGAGATGCGCCCTAGTTTCCCGGACCGCAGTTACGGGAAAACCTCCTCCGAGCGAAGGAGGAGTGCGTCATGAGTTCCCTGCAGATCGGCCTGATCATCGTCGTGATCGCGGTCATCGGCGTGGTCGCGGCGGCCGCCTGGCTGTGGTGGTACCGCAGCCGCTCCCTGCGTGACCGGTTCGGGCCCGAATACGACCGGGTGGTGGCCGAACAGGACAGTCGGTCCGCCGCCGAGCGCGAGCTGCGCGGGCGGGAACGGCGCCACGCTGAGCTGGAGCTCAAGCCCCTCGCTCCGGAGTCGCGCGAGCGGTACGCGCGGGACTGGGAGCAGGTACAGGCGCAGTTCCTCGACGACCCGGCGGCCGCCGTCGTGGCCGGCGACGAGCTGGTGACCCGGCTCGTGGCCGAACGGGGGTACCCGACCGAGAACTTCGACGAGCAGCTGTCCTACCTCTCGGTCGAGCACGCCACGACACTTGGCCACTACCGCGATGCCCACGACATCTACCTGCGCAACGAGCGACGCGAGGCGAGCACCGAGGAGCTGCGGCAGGCCCTGGTCCACTACCGGGCGCTCGTCGCCGAACTGCTCGACGTCGAGCCGGCGCGGGTCTCGCGCGCAACCAACGGAGGTGCCTGATGGCCAGCCCCGACACCAACACCCAGACGGTCGAGGATCTGCGCGATCCGCAGCCGGCCGGGGAGATGCCGCCGCGCGAGGACGAGCCGGGGCGCGAGGACCCGGCGCGTCCCGAGCCGGATGCCGACATGCGGGGCGAGCCCGAGCCCGCCGTGGGGCGCGCGGCCGTGGCCGAGCCTGACGCCGAGCGGGCGGTCGAGTCTGACGCCGAGCGTGCGGTCGACCTGCTTCCCGGGGCTGAGCCGGCGGCCCCGATCTCTCCACTGTGGTCTGGCGACACGAGCCGGGCACTGCGGGACCGGTTCCGCGAGCTGCAGATGGGGTTCCTCGATGACCCCCGGTCCGCGGCCGCGGCGGCTGATGCCCTCGTCGGTGAGACGATCGACTCGCTGCGTTCCGCGCTCACGGAGCAGCACCGGGAGCTGCAGGCCTGGCAGCACACCGGCGCCGATGACACCGAGCAGTTGCGGGTCGCGGTGCAGCGCTACCGCGACTTCCTGGACCGGGTGCTCGCCCTGTAACCCGCCCATGCCCACGCCGCCGACTTTGTGCACACCGGCCGGTCGGCGGCGTGTCGCGTGGTCGGCGCGGGCGTTAGGCGGGCGCGAGGTCGGCGGCGCGGGTGAGCCAGTACGGCACATCGGCGGCGTGGTACGCGTGCTCGCTCGGCTCGATCTGGTCGAGGAACGCGGCGTACGTTGCCGCCGCCCGCAGCGCCGCCACCGGCCGCAGCAGGTCCACCGCGGTGAGCGGATCGCAACCGGGCACAGTGGACCTCCATTGGTCGGCCCACCCGGCCAGCAACGCATCCGGCGCGGCGGCGTCCTCGCTGAGCCGCAGGACGTCGAAGGCGGGGTGGCCGACCGAGGAGTCACCCCAGTCGATGATGACCCGCGACCCGGTCCCGCCCGTCACCTCACCGCGGACGTTGCCCGGGTGGAGGTCGCCGTGGACGAGGGTGTCCGGCAGGCC
Organism: Micromonosporaceae bacterium; assembly: GCA_050264675.1. Taxonomy (GTDB): domain Bacteria; phylum Actinomycetota; class Actinomycetes; order Mycobacteriales; family Micromonosporaceae; genus JBLNGJ01. The sequence continues at coordinate 4,853 of JBLNGJ010000214.1, read as the reverse complement.
GCACTCAGTCACCCGGCGCAGGCGTTCGGCGAGGCCGGCCACGAGGTTCGCCAACCGTGGCTCCCCGGCGCCGTGTCGCCGCACCACGTCGGTGCAACGCCGGATCAGCTCGGCCGGCCGGTGATCGGGCACGCCGAGGTGGCGCAGGTCATCAATGTAGTTGGATGCGTGAACCTGGATCGGGTGCAGCTGGCCGGCGACCTCCACTCGGACCGCGTCCGGTGCGCCGTAGAGATCCTCGCCGGCGATGTGGTCGAGCAGCATCCGTTCGCCGTCGTGGGCGAGCACGTGCGGCACCGACGCGGCGAACCCATGGCCGGCCAACCACGTGACCAGTCGCGGCTCGTGGCCGAAGAAGCGTGGCACCTGCTTGAGCCAGACCGGGCCGCGGGGTGTCTGTAACCGCCAGATCGCGGAGAGGTTCCAGGTGCGCTGTTGCGTCCAGTCGAGCACCGGATCGTCGCCGCGCGCGGCGAGTGCCCTCCGGGCCCACTCCAGGCTGGCCGCCGGGCCACCCCGCTGCGCGTACGGCGCCCGCAGCGGGTGCGGCGAGAGATCGACCTCGACCGGGGTGAGCTCAAGCCTTCTGCGGAGTTGCGCCGGGTCGATCTGGCCCAGATAGGTCACCGCACCGCCATGGGGCACCAGACGTTCGGTGGCGAGAATGCGCAGCACCGCCACGTCGAGCCCGAACCGCGTGCGGGCCTGCTCGACGATCTCGGCCGTCTCGGGCCAGTACGGCACCGACACCGGAAAGGCGGCCAGTGCGCCCAGCCGCCGTCCGGCGCCGTCCACCAGGACCAGGGTGATGCAGCGATCCGACGCGAAGCGATCCGACGCGAAGCGATCCGACACGGCCGAGCACGCTAACCCGTACGCCCGGGCCAAGCCACCGGGATTTCATCCGACTCCCGGTCGATAGCGGGCGATGGCGGGCGCTATCGTCTACCCATGACGACTCCCCAGGGCCCGGCCGACAAGCTCGTCGCGTTGCTGGAGACGCTGCCGGAGGAGGAGCGGCGCGAGATCACGGCATTTCTGCTGGACCGCTCGCGCCCGGCGGCACCGAGCAGCATCGGCCTCACGCTGCCGCACATGATGATCGCCCGGATCGGTGATCGACCGCCGGAGGCGGAGCGGATCCGCCGGCTGGCCAGCGCCCTGCCGGCCGGCGAGGACAGCCAGCTCATCACCATCCGGCTGCCGGCCGAGCGGCACGCCGAGCTACGCACCTGGTGCGGTGAGCACGGGTTCACCATGGCCGCGGTGGTGCGGGGTCTGGTCGAGCGGTTCCTCGAGGAGCACGCCTCGGGGCGCGGCACCACCTGACTCGGCGGCCGGGCTCCGGTGCGGCCGGCTTCGCCAGCGGGCCGGCTGGTGCCGGGGCAGGATGGCCGGCATGGAAGGTGCGGCACGTTCGGTCGTTGTCGGTCTGGACAACGGGGGTACGAGCAACAACGCCACCGTGCTCGACACCAACGGACAGTTCCTGGTGGATCGGATGGTGGAGACGCCGAGCCGGGTGCAGGAGGGTCCCGAGGTGGCGGTCGAGTCGCTCGTGGCGGCGCTGGAGAACATCCTGGTCGCCACGGCAACGCCCCGCTCGTCGGTGCGGGCGGTCGGGCTGGACACGCCCGGCCCAGCCAGCGCGACCGGCGTGATCTCGTCGAAGGGCTCGACGAACTTCTCCCAGCCGGCCTGGCGCGGCTTCGATTTCCGCACCGCGCTGGCGGATCGTCTCGACCTGCCGGTGGTGTACAACAACGACGGAAATGCGGCCGCCCTTTACGCCCACTTTGTGCACTTCGGCCCGGCCGCGGCCGGCCGCTCCTCAGTCGCGGCGATCGTCGGCACCGGTCTGGGCGGCGGGGTGATCGAGAATGGCCGGGTGGTGCGTGGCATCGCCGGCATGGCGGGCGAGCTGGGCCACGTCCACCTGCCGATGCACGGCCTGCTCGAGGCGGGCCAGCCGTTGCCGCGGTGCAACTGCGGCTTCGAGGGTGACGCGGAGAGCGTGGCTTCGCTCACCGGCATCGAGAAGAACCTTCTGCCGTACTGGCTGACCCGTTTCGCCGGGCACCCGCTGGCCGAGGTCGGGTCGCTGGCCAAGGCGGCGAAGCTGGTGCGGGGGTACGCCGAACAGGGCGATCCGCTGGCACTGGCCGTCTTCGAGCAGCAGGCGAAGGCGCTGGGCCGGCTGTTCACGATCGCCGCCAACTTCACCGACCCGGCCGCGTACTTCGTCGGTGGCGGTGTGGTCGAGACCGGACCGCAGTTCCGGGACTGGTTTCTCGCCAAGGTCGGCGAGCACACCATTCTGCGGGAGGAGCAGGCCCGGGTGGCGACGTTTGCGCTCGTGCCCGACCGCGACATGGCCGGCGCCCGCGGGTCCGCGATCGCGGCATTGGACTCGCTGGCCGGCTGAGGTTCACGTATCTCGGTCCGGCTGAACCCGGCCGGGGCGCCCTGGCGGGTGTGGGTCGGACCGGTCGCCTCCACTCTCAACCGGACACCCGCACCCGCCAGGTCAGGGCTCGCTTACTGGTGACGGGCCGAGATGAGTGCCCATCCGGCCCGTACGCCTGGGCTCGCCCATACCGGTGAGCACGAGCGCCGCCGCCGGTCAGTTCAACCACCAGCCGGTACGTTCGGCCATTTACACGTCGACGGACAGCCACGTCCGGGTGCGCCGGCCGGGCTGGTAGGGCGCATCGAGGCGCTTCGCCACCACCCCGGGCAGACCCTGCTCGCGCGCCGCCTGCCGGGCGAACGAGCCACCGCCGGCGAAGTGCGGCGGCGTCTGCCAGTGACTGTTGGCCAGCCCGAGCTCGGTGAGAAGCTCGCGTCGGTCGGCGTAGCCAAGCTCCACCGTGGACCGACCCTCGAGCCAGAGCAGGTCGAAGATCACATACAGGACGGGTACGCGCGCCGCGCGGCGCCGCCCGGTCGCGGCGACGGCGTTCTCCGGCCGCAGGGGCTCCGTCCGCAACCCGCCGTCCGGGCCGAGCGCGACGATCACTCCATCGAGGACACACTCGGTGGGGGCCAGCGCCTCGGCGATGGGGCGCACGGAGGGAAAAGTGCCGGCGATGTCGTCTCCGTCGGTGGCCAGCAGGCGCAGCTGGGCACCGTCGATGTGTGCGATGGCGCGTACCCCGGGCCAGCGAAGCTCATAGCCCCACGCCTCATCGTCGGCGGGCAGCCGGGAGGCCGGTGCGGCGAGCATCGGCTCGATCCGTTGCGGCATGGGCGTCCACCCGGGCTCGGGTGGATCCATCCGGTGGATCATCCAGTCCTTGCCCCGCGTGCGGAACAGCACGAACCGGCCGGCGACCCGCGTGCCGTGCAGCACGACGATCACCTCGTCATCGCGCCACTTCTCGGTCTCGTAGGTGCCGCGGTCGAACAGGTGCATCCGGCCGGCCCCGTACTCGCCCTCGGGAATGTCGCCGTGAAAATCGGCGTACTCCAACGGATGGTCCTCGGTGTGCACGGCCAGGTGGTTGCGCTCAGGGTCGCGCGGGATGCCGCGGGGCACGGCCCACGAGACCAGCACGCCCTCGCGTTCCAGGCGCAGGTCCCAGTGCAGCCGGCGGGCATGGTGCTGCTGGATGACGAAGGTGTCGTTGTTGCCCCGCGGCGTGGCGTCGGCGGCGGTCGGCACGGGCTCCGGCGTACGGGCGGCGTCACGCTTGGCCCGGTACTGATCGAGGCGGTCGCCCATGGCTGAATTCTTCCGCGCCGCCGCCCCCCGTTCTCGCCGACCATCAGCGGGCCGGGAGCGTGACGGCGAAGGTGGTCCGGCCCGGGCGGCTGGTGACCTCGACCGTGCCGTGGTGCGCGTCGACCACGGCGGCCACGATCGCGAGCCCCAGCCCGGTGCTTCCCGCGGCCCGCGAGCGTGACGTGTCGCCCCGGCTGAACCGCTCGAACACCTCCTTCTGCAGCGCGGCCGGCACGCCCGGTCTGTCGTCGCCGACGGACACCACTACGCAGCCGTCCTTCTCGATGAGCGTGGTCGTCACGGTGGTCTGCGGTGGTGTGTGGGTGCGCGCGTTGGCCAGCAGGTTCGCCAGCACCTGTTGCAGCCGCGCCTCGTCGCCGGGCACGAGGACCGCGGCGCCGGGCAGGTTCAGCGTCCACCGGTGGTCGGGGCCGGCGGCGTGCGCGTCGCTCACCGCGTGTACCACGAGCTGGGACAGGTCGACCGGGACCCGCTCCAGCGGCGGGCCAGTGTCGAGCCGGGCCAGCAACAACAAGTCGTCCACGAGCGTGGTCATCCGTTTGCTCTCCGACTCCACCCGGCTCAGGGCGTGCGCCACGTCGGGCGGCACCGGCTCGTGACCGCGACGGCTCAGCTCCGCGTACCCCCGGATCGCGGCCAGCGGCGTGCGCAGCTCATGACTTGCGTCGGCGACGAACCGGCGCACCCGGGTCTCGCTCTCGTGCCGGGCGGCGAGCGCGTCGGCGACGTGACCGAGCAACCGGTTCAGCGCGGCGCCGACCTGGCCGACCTCGGTGCGTGGGTCGGTATCGGTGGCCGGCACCCGCACCGACAGCGCCACCTCGCCCCGGGCCAGTGGCAGCTCGGCGACCTGGCCCGCGGTTGCGGCCACCCGTCGCAACGGGCGCAACGAGAGCCGGACGATCGCCGCGCCGGCCACACCGGCGACGAGCAGGCCCGCCCCGATCACGATCACCTCGACGAGCAGCAGCCACCAGGTGGTCTCCTGCACTCCGGTGAGCGGCAGCCCGGTGATGAGCACGTCGCCGTCGGGCGCCCGGGTCGCCATCACCCGGTATCCGCCCAGGTCATCGATGTCGCGACTGTGTGGCTGGCCGTCGACCGGTAC